>DNNT01000181.1 GCA_003497545.1 Arenimonas sp.
CTCTACGACCCCCCGAAGGAGGAACCCGGTGATCCCTGATCTCTACCGCGTGGTGCTCTGCGAAGGCACATCACGTGACCTGGCCGAGCAGCTGGCGCAGCAGCTCAACGCGCAGGCGCGCCCCAAGTCAGGCCCCTGGTACGAGCCCGTAGCCTACGTCGACACCCCACAGCGGGATGCCCTGCTAGTCGTCCTGCGCCGCACCCGGAGAGGCTTGGCGCCGGTATGACACCCACCGCCCCAGCCGCGCCCGGCTACTCCAGGGCCGTTGCCGCCCAGCGGTGTGGTATTACCACCCGCACCCTCGATCGCTACGTCAGCTCGGGACTGGTGTCGGGCACCGTCCAGTACGTCGAGGGGCACGGACACATGCGCCTGTTCACGGCCGCCGAACTCGACCGCATCCGGGCCGCCAAGGCCGATCACCTAACGCGCCAGCCGCTCGGCTTGCGTCGNNCCAGCCGCGAGGCTTGCGCCGCACCCTACCTCCCGCCACGGAGACCACACCATGAACACCCCATCCCTCATGCACTACCTCGACGAGTCCCTGACCTGCGCCGAGGCCGCAGAGGACCCGCGAGATTACCTCGGGATCTCCCAGCTAGGGCGCTGCGCCCGCGCCTCCGGAATGGCGCTGAAGCCGGACGTCTACCCCGCCGCAGTGCAGCTCGAATCCCTGCGCTTCTGGCACGAGGGGCACACCGCGGAGGACGACATCGTCGCCCGCCTCCAGCGCGCCGGGTGCCCGGTCTACTCCCGTCAGCTGAAGGTCACCTTCCCCGAGCGACACCCGCTCCACGAGCGCGTCTGGGGGCACATCGACGGCGAGGTGCCGCTGGTGCCCGCCAAGGCCGAGGGTCTCGGCGTAGCCGGCGCCGCGCCGCGCCTAGACCTGGCCATCCTGGAGATCAAGAGCCTACGCGCCGGTGCCCTCAAAAAACTGGCCACCGAAGGCACCGTCTCGCAGGCTTGGCCGCAGTACGGCATCCAGGCCCACACCTATGCCCTATGCCGGGGGCGCCACTGGGTTGCGTTCCTCGTCAAGGACCGCAACGACGGAACCATCGTCGAGTGCTGGGAGTCGTTCCGCGCCGACCTTGCGGAGTCCGGCATCGCCCAGGGGCTGCGGGTGCTGTCCGACCTCGACGCCGGTCAACTCTCGGGCCGTGACTACAACCCCGGAAGCGACTGGCAGTGCCGCAAGGAGTACTGCCAGTTCCGCGACCACTGCCTGCGCGCCGGCGCCTGAAAGGAGCTGCCCCATGGCCAACAGGCCGAACCTGCAGTTGATACCCAACGTCCCGTGTGTCATCCGCTTCCCCTTCGCCGCGGACGGTGGCGGGGTGTCCCCCCTGTGGTCGGGGCCCTCGAAGCAGGGCCCCGGCAACCGCCACACCTGGGGCGTCGAGGTCGGCACCGGGCAGACGCAGTACCCGGCCGGCGACTTCGCCCTGTGGGGCTCCGACACCCTCAAGGCCCTCGTCGACGCTGCCCATCCCCTCAAGGATACGTGGGTCCAGCTGGCCCACCTGCAGGTGGGCCAGAAGCACACCTGGGAAGCCCACGTCTGGGACCCTGACCGGAAATCCTGGTCCAAGGTGCCCGACCCTGGACCCCTGCCAGCCCCCGGACCCGAAGGCGCCGCGTCCTCACCCCCGGCGGGTGCCGTGGCGCCCCCCCCTGTGGCCGCTCCCGCGCCCGCCCCCGCGCCGTCTCCCGAGCGTCGACCAGCCACCGGGCCCGTGCCAGACGCCGCCGGCCGTACCGCCTACGACCTGGCCCGCGCGGGCGAGGTGTTCCTGCGACTGGCGCACGAAGGCTTCGCTCGCGCCGGGGTCCCCATCACCGTCGATGCGGTCCAGGCCTGGGCCTGCACCCTCCTTATCCAAGCGTCCCGCATGGGCCTCCCCATGCCGTGGGAAGGCCTGGCGGGCTCGCCTCCCGGAGCCGCCGACAACGGCGAGCCCGACGATGGCCCACCCGTGGAAGACGGAGACCCAGGTGCCGACGATGCCCTCCCTTTCTGACCGGCGGGGGCCCCGCCGACGACCAGCCCCCAAAGATCACCGCCGCGGAGGTCTCCTTCCGCCGGACCTGCGCCTGGTGGAAGCGGCGCATCGTCAACGCCGGCGGCACCGAGGAGCAGTACCGCCAAGCCCTGGCGCAGGCAGGGCTGCACAAGGCGTCATCGTGGACCGAGGGCGAGGACACCACCGCGCGCCGCGCCATCGGCCTGCTGCAGGCCACGCACGCGCGGCTCTGCCTGAGCCGACGATCTCCCCGACCTTGACGGAGAAACGCATGATCGCCCACCTGCCCCTCGCGGTCGTCGTCGCACTCGCCGTAGCGCTCCTCGTGCTTTGGCGCCGCACCGTCGTACGCCGGCCGGTGCAGGTCTACATAGGAGAGGATGAAAGGAGTATGTCCCGGGATCTTTCTGGGGCGCGCCGGCCGGCGCAGTCCCCACCCTCCACCCATTGCAGGGGGAGCGCTCGCGTGGGGCCTAGTCAGAAACCCCGCCCGACGTCATCTCAGGTAGCGGCGCTCCCTCTGCACTTCCGCCTACTGCGGCGCCTCGGGATCGAGTGCCGAGTCAAGGCAGGGCAGTGATCGCCGCTCTCTACGTTCTCAAGGACGGTCCCTATGTCGGCCTGCCTGATGTGGACCCGTGGGACGAAGAGCGGGACGCTCGCCTCTACGCCGGCCCGTGGCCAGTCGTGGCGCATCCTCCATGCGCGAGGTGGGGTCGATACTGGAGTGGTGGGCCCAGTGCTCACGGGACTCGACTGCTAGGAGATGACGGCGGCTGCTTCGAATCAGCCCTTGCGGCCGTGCGCCGATGGGGCGGCGTGTTGGAGCACCCGGAGGGAACACACGCCTGGAAGCGGTTTCACGTCGTCTCGCCGCCGCGACTCGGCGGCTGGGTGCCGGCCGGCCTGCTGCATCCCGGTGCATGGACCTGCTGCGTCGAGCAGGGGCACTATGGACATCTGGCCGCGAAAGCGACGTGGCTCTACGTTCACGGCCTCGTGTCGTTGCCCAAGTTGACGTGGGGACGCTGTGGCAAGCGCATCCGCATGGACGAAGGATACCACAGTACCGAGGAACGACTCCGGACAATCAAAACAGGCGTTTGTCAACGCTTATCGAAGCGCCAACGCGAGGAGACGCCGGTGCCGTTCAGGCACCTCTTGCTCGACATAGCAAGGGAGGTTCCATCGTGACCAACTACCTCTGTTCGCTGAGGCGATCCAGGAGACGATGATATGAAGCACCAAATTGGCTCCCATGGCTGGTGGTGTGGCGAAGCCCGCTGGGCCATGCGGGGGATACACGACTCGATCCTGCGGCTATTCGAGCAGGGAGCTATTACCCGCTCCAAGGCCCGCGAGCTGCTGCAGTACGGCGCCGGTTATCCGACCGACCCTGTACCGAAGGCCCCATGGGACGAACTGAACTGGCTAGATGCTGCAAGGTGCGACGAGGAGTAAAACATGACCAAGCATGACCGTATTGCCCTGCGCCGATCCATCTGCGGGGCCGTCATGACCCTGACCCCCGAAGAGCGCCGCTTCTACGCCGATCCGCAATGGCGAGTCGGGCCCAACCCCGTCTTGGAGCGTATGTGGGGAGCCTACGTGGCGCTGGATACGGAGGCGGACCAACTCTCCGAGCTCGTCCACTCGCTGGAGCAGCAGCGGGCGGATCTGGCGGAGGAGTTGGCCGCAGTGAAGGCGCAGCGCGAGGCGTCGTCGGAGGCTCTGCGGAAGATCGTCGTAGACCCTCCAGGATCGTGCTGCACTTGCTGCTCGCGCGCCAGCAGCATCGCCCGCGCTGCCCTGTGACCTACCGCATCCTCCAGGGCGACGTGACCGAGCGGCTGCGGGAGCTGCCGGACGGGTACTTCCACGGCTGCGTCACGAGCCCGCCGTACTTCGCCCTACGCGACTACGGCGTCGCCGGACAGCTCGGCCTTGAGCCGACCCCGGAAGCCTACATCGAGCGCATGGTGGGCGTGTTCCGCGAGGTGCGACGGGTGCTGCGGGAGGACGGGACGCTGTGGTTGAACATCGGGGACTCGTACAGCGGTAGTGGCGGCAAACAGCACACCAACGCCGGTAGTGCAGGGCGACCCGACAACCGGGCAGGATGGAGCGGCCTCAAGCCCAAGGACCTGGTCGGCATCCCCTGGCGCCTCGTGCTGGCTCTCCAGGCGGACGGGTGGTGGTGGCGCTCCTGCATCGCCTGGACCAAGCGCAGCGCCATGCCCGAGAGCGTGCGCGACCGCCCCACCTCTTCCTGGGAGCCGATCTTCCTGCTGACGAAGGCGGCCCACTATTTCTACGACGCGGAGGCGGTGCGGCAATCAGCCGTCAAAGGTGCCAGTGGTTCACGGTTCGACACGGGCAAGACGAGTGCCAGAGATGGCGGCGACAGGACACAGGCCGGATACCGAGGCGCGCCCGGCGCCAATCTCCGCAACGTCTGGCCCATCGAGGAGGAGTACCAGGAATGGAACCTCGGCCCGGAGCCGTTCATTGGATGTCATTTCGCCACCTTCCCGACCGAGGTGCCACGCCGCGCCATCCTCGCCGGCACCTCGGACAAGGGCTGCTGCCAGGAGTGCGGTGCACCGTGGAAACGGTTGACGGACTCACACTACGAGAATCCTGGAAACCGCTCGACGAACGGGCCTCGAAACCTTGGCCGCTACGTGCGACTGAAGCGAGTCAAGACCACCGGCTGGCGCCCCACCTGCGCCCATGACCTCGCCCCAGTTCCGTGCCGCGTCCTCGATCCCTTCGGCGGCGCCATGACCACGGCCCTCGTCGCCGAGCAGCTTGGCCGCGACTCGACGATGATCGAGCTGTCGGCCGACTACTGCGCCCTCGGCGAGCGCCGCATCCAGGCCGGCATGCCGCTGACGCAGCGCAAGCCCGGGACGGCCGAGGGGCTGCCGCTGTTTGACTAGCGCGTTGCGCTGGTCGCCGTCGTTCCGCGGCGCGCGCGCGGCCGGTCTTGAAGCAGGGTCCCCAACAACAGCTCCTCGACCCCCTGGGCCGTGCGGGTCCGGCGCACTACCGACGGCTCCAGCTCCCCGGCGACGCCGGTCACGTTGCCGTGAAGCAGGTGTAGCAGGGCCGCGGCGAAGGGCCCGCTGACGAGGTCGAACACGTCGCTCACCCCTGGCTGCTGGTCGCCGGTGGCCAGATCGAGCACGTCCATCACCGGGTGCTGCGTGCGGTCCCAGAAGTTCTCCCCCACGCTCGCACCGACCCCCAACAACGTCACGTAGGCCAGGACGTGTTTCGTCAGTGCGCCCCAGGCCTCGGCGCTGCGAGGGTTGAGGAACACGTCGTGGATCAACTCGGCGCTGAAGTTCATCTGGTGGATGGGGTAGCTCTGGAACATCAGCAGTAGACGCATCCCCGAAGAGCGCAGCGCCTTCGGTGTGCCCACCCGGTTGAACGGGAACAAGGCCTTGTCGACGGTGCTACGGCCGAACTCGATCGCCGCCTCATGCTGCGCCTCGGTGGCCCCCTGGCCCACCTTCACGCCGGCGCGGGCCAGCGCCTGCTCGTAGGCTCCCAGGCCGGCGGACCCCCGCATGAACTGCTCCGTCGCCCGTGACGGAGTCATCGCGAGGTCCTGCATCCGGGACAGGGCCCCGAAGCGCCGATCCATGAACTCCTGCGCCTTCGGGGTGTCATGGATCACCCCCAAGTCGTCGAGCACGCGGCTCACGCGCCGACCTCCGAGCATGACCGCGTCGCGCCGCGACAGCGTCAGGTTGCGCACCCCGCGGGCCGCGTAGCGCACGTCGAGCACGGGCACGACGTTGGTCACGTACTGGGTGAGGTTGACGATCCCGTGGGCCAAGTTCAGCCCCAATTTGGACACCACCATCAGCGGGTAGGCCACCTCGGCCAGCAGGCCGCGCCGGTAGGGGTTGCCCAGGGCGGCGCGGAAATCGTCGATGGTCAGGGCCATATCGGCCCGGTAGCGCCGCATCGACGGAGCCACCTTCACGCCGTCCACGTGGCGCTGCGCGTCGTCGACCAGCTTCTGGACCCAGTTCAGGGCCTCGGCAGGAGTCGTCTGCTGCCACTCGACAGTCTCCTCCGGGGTCAGTCTCCCTGTGCTCGCCTTGCGGTTCAGCACGCCCATGCGGCGGGCCTTGGCCAGTAGGCCGCGCTCCGGGGCCCCGCCGACGAGCTCCACCAGCTGGTCGAAAGCGCTGTTCGACCACTGGGAGTCGGTCCAGAACTTGGCGACTAGCTGGCGGGCCGTCTGCGGTTGGCCGACGGCGTGAGCGATGTGCTCAGCCAGGTAGCGCCGCAGGGCCATCGGCCGGACCTGGTCGTCGTAGCGCGGCACCTCGCGCAGCTTCTTCACGGCGAAGGCCACGTACTCGTCCTGGTGGATCTTGCGAATGGCCCCGGTGATGTAGACGTACAGGGCCTTCTCGAGGTCGAGATCGAAGCCGTCTACCCCCAGGCGCGGCAGGATGTGCGCAAAGAACCGCTGCAGCGGCACGCCCGCCGCCACGTCAAGCCGGCCGGCGAACAGGTCCAACTCGTCGGCCTTGCCGGCCAGCCGGCGCGCCCCTCCGGGGCCCAGCTCCCGGCCGAGGGCGATCGCGCGCCAGCGGCCGAGGATGCCGGGGAACAAGTGCGGGAAGTAGTGGCTGATCCTCTGCCCAGGCTCCAGGCTCTGGCGCTCGGCAAGCTCGTCGAACACCTGGCGCAGCGGTCGGTAGGCGCCCCGCAGCTTGGGGTCAAGGACGATCTGCGCGGCTTCCGAATCGAGGGCCTTGACCAACTTGAACTTGTCGATCGACGACAGGCCCTTGATGGCCGCGCCCGTGCGCCTGAGGTACGCGGACGACTCCTTGGCCACGTCGCGGACCATCTTCGTGCCGCGCTCCCACACGGCGTTGCCGATGGGGTTGCGGCGGAACCCCAAGCGGCTGATCTCCGGCAGGAAGAAACGGGCGTAGAGGAACGGCGGGTCCCGCATTGCCTCGGGCCCGTACTCCTCCACCGCGGCGCGCAGGACGTTCTGGTCAGCGGCCGACAGGTCGCCGCGCGGTCCTGTGTAGCCGTCCTCGACGGCGCCGCGTGGCGCTCGCTCAGCGGCAGCTTGGTCGGCCTCCTCGAGGAGCCGGTCGAGGTTGCCGGCCTGGCGCTCCGTGCGCAGCAGCTCCAGCTCGCGGATACGCGCCGACGCCCGGTCGCGGGTCATGGTTGCCGGGTCGGCACCGATCTTCTCGGCGCCACCCATCTTCTTCAGGTCGCCCTCCAAGGCGAACAACTTGCGCACCTGCGCCTGCGTTGCCGGGCCCGACACGTCGTCGGCGCCACCGCGCACGCCGTAGATCCGGCTCGCCAACTTGATCTGGTTGGCGTCCACCCGGATGATCTTCCCGCCGGCGCGCAGGCTGATGGCGTTGGGGGCCTCCTGCCGCGCCAAGGCGCCGATCCGCTTGGAGCCGTCGTGCAGGACCAACATGACCGAGTCGCCCAACTGCAGGGAGCGCATGGCCTCGGCGGCGGCTGGAGGGACCACGTCAGATGGACCGGAGAATAGCATCTCGCCCTGGGGCGCTGCGGCGCGCGCCGCCGTCGCCCGCTGGTCAACGACCACCTGTTCCAGGGGAGTGCCTTCCAGGCGCTCCTGACCACTGGTACGCCGCGGGCCACGTGGCAACTCGCGCACGTCTCCAAACGGCATCCCGGCCTGTTGTGGGGGCCGTGGCGCCGGGGCCGCGCCGGGCTCCGTGGGCTGCATCTCCAGAGGCGGGCGCGGCGGCTCGGCGATCTCGCGGGCCCGCTCGCTGATGAGGCTGGTAACGCTGGCGCCCTCCTCAGGGGTCACCATGCCGGCCAGGGCGGCGTCGTCGAGACGATCGACCTCGGTGTTCAAGTCGTCCCACGACTTGGCCTGCACCACCCGCTCCTCGAACCCCTCCACAGTGGGGTCCCAGTCCAGGGGACGCTCGCCGAAGGCCTGTTCCGCCTGCACCTCGGGCTGCTTCGTGGAGTACTTCTGCCACAACTTCCCCGTGCGCACCGCCGTGAACACGTCGTCCTCGGTGTGAATGCCGGCGTCATCGAGCACCTGCGCCGGGCCGCCGCCGCTGTCGCGGATGTCGGTCAGGATGCCGGTGATGTCCTGCCGTCCGCCAGCCAGCTTGCCGAGGTGCACGTTCCGCCATCCCGACTCCCGAGGGACGTTCTTCTTCAGCCGCTCCAGGGTATCAGTACGGACTCCACCTGCGCGGCGAATCACCTGATACGGCGTCATCTGGGCTGGCAACCTGCGCGCTCGACGTGGCGCCGCCGCGGCCACCTTCTTCGGCGGCACGACCACAGGGCCCGTCAGGATCTCGGAGGCCGGCGCTGGGGCACTCGGGGCCCGGTAGACGGGATCAGGGGTCACCGGGGCCCCCGAGCCCTCAGGCAAGCCCTCAGCGCGCCGGAAGCCCTCCCGGGCCCGGTGGGCGACCAGTGGGCGTTGCTGCATGGCCACCCTGGCATCGAGCATACGCTGGA
Organism: Arenimonas sp.; assembly: GCA_003497545.1. GTDB lineage: Bacteria > Pseudomonadota > Gammaproteobacteria > Xanthomonadales > Xanthomonadaceae > Arenimonas. Next base: position 8,556 of record DNNT01000181.1, read on the forward strand.
ACGCCTGCATCGCCTGGGGGCTGGTGATGGCCCCCTCCTCGATGCGGCGGTAGAGCTCGCCGGCGGTGTACTCCAGGTGGATCACCTCCGGCGGCTTGCCGCCAACGGCAGCATCGGTCTCGGGCGTCAGCCGGGGCAGCAGCAGCCTGCCGCCTCCGCCCGGACCCAGGGGGATCGTCGGGCGGCCCGACTCCGTAGAGGGGGGAAGCTGGCGCCGTTTCCCAGCGCGCCAGGGTTCAACGAAGACCGTCGGCCCAGACGCCGTTGATGGCGGCAACTGCCGCCTGGGACCGCGGTACCCACCCGGAAGCTGTAGGGGTGCTCCGCGCCCAGCCTCCAGACCCATCTCGATGGCTTCCCCAGACGCCGTTGATGGCGGCA
>DNNT01000239.1 GCA_003497545.1 Arenimonas sp.
CCCGCGCCGCCCTGCGCCAGCGGCCGGTGGTGGCCAGCAGCCCGCGCCTGGCCGTGCAGCTGGCGTCCCTGGGCTTCCAGGCGATCGTGCCGGCCCCGGGCGCCGCGCCCGGCACGCTGCTCGACGCACTCGCCGCCGATGTGGCCCGGGGGCGCTTCCGGTAGGATGAGACAGGTTCCTGCGTTAACCCCCGCCGTGGACACTGAGCTCGATCCCTCCCCCGATTCCCCTTCGTCCCGGCCGCGCGCCGGGCTGCTGTCGTGGCTGCTGGCGGCCATCGTCGTCGTGGCGCTCGGCGCGGGCGGCTGGTGGGCCTGGCAGCGCTTCGCCCCCGCCAACGAGGCCGGCCCCGACCTCAGCCCGGAAGCCCTCGACGCCCGCCTGCTCGATGCCGAACTGGCCCTCACCGGCCTGCGCCGCAACCAGCAGGGCATCGAACAGCGCCTGACCGACACCCACGCCCGCACCGGCCTGCTGCGCGAGGAAGTGCTGGGCGTCAGCCAGCGCGCCGCCATCCTCGAGGACAACCTGCGCGAACTGTCGGCCCAGGCCGCCGAGGGCAGCGAATCGCTGCGCCTGGACGAAGTGGAGCTGCTGCTCGGCCTGGCCCAGGCGCGCCTGGCCATCGCCGGCGACACCGCGGGCGCCCTCCGCGCCACCCAGCTGGCGCTGCAGGCCCTGGCGCCGCTGACCGACCCGCAGTACATCAACCTGCGCCAGACCCTGGGCCAGGAACTGGCCGCGCTGCGCGCCCTGCCGGCCGACCCGCGCGACCAGGCCGCCGGCGAACTCGACGCGCTCGAAGCCACGCTGCCGCGCCTGTCCAGCCGCGCGCCCGGCACGCCGCCGGCGGCGGGCGACAGCGGTTCGCGCTGGCAGCGCCTGCTCGACGCCATCGTGCAGGTGCGCCCCAGCAGCAGCCAGGACCTGATCTCGCCCGCCGACCGCGCCACCGGCGAAGCCACGCTGGCGCTTGAACTCGCGCTGGCCCGCACGGCGCTCGAACGCCGCGACGACACCGGCTTCCGCGCCAGCCTGCAGCGCATCGACCAGTGGCTGCAGCGCCTGTACGCCGACGACGCGCTGCTGCGCGAACGCCGCGAACGCCTCTCCGCGCTCGCCAGCCAGCCGCTGGCGCCGGCGCTGCCCGACCAGGGCGCCGCCCTGCAGCAGCTGCGCGACCTGCGCCGCGGCAGGGGCGCGACGCCGTGACCCTCTACCGCAGCCTGCTGTGGTGGCTGGCGCTGGCGGTGCTGGGCGCGCTGNNTGGGCGCGCTGGGCTGGCACTGGTTCTCGCAGGACCTGGGCGACGTGGTGGTGCGCTTCCGCGGCCTGACCTACACCACCACGCTGGCGTATTTCGTGCTGGCCTGGGGCCTGCTGTGGTTCGCGCTGTGGTCGCTGTGGTGGCTGCTGCGGCTGCCGCTGCGGGCCTGGCGCCGGCACGCGCACCAGCTGGCGCGCAGCCGGCTGGTGAGCGGCCTGGAAGCGCTGCACCAGGGCCGCTGGCAGCGCGCCGAACAGTTGCTGGCCAAGGCCGCCGACGAACCCGCGCTGCGCACGCCGGCCCTGCTGGGCGCGCGCCGCGCCGCCGCCGCGCGCGGCGACGCCGAGGCCGCGGCGAAACACCAGGCCGCGCTGCTCGCGCACGACGCCGCCGCCGGTGCGCTCGACCAGGCCGAACGCCTGCTCGAGCAGGGCCGCGCCGAAGACGCCCTGGCCGCGCTGGCGGGCCTTCCCGTGCCGCTGCCGCCGCGCGCCGGCCGCCTGCAGGCCGAGGCCCTGGTGGTCGCCGGCCGCGCCGCCGAGGCGCAGGCCCTGCTCAACGGCCTGCGCCGCGACCAGGCGCTCGACGCCGACGGCCTGGCCCCGCTGGAACTGAAGATCACCACCGCCAGCCTCGCGCAGGCCTCGAACGCGAACACGCTGCAGCAGGCCTGGCACGCGCTGCCGCAGCGCCTGCAGCACGCCGCGCCGGTGGCCACCGCGTTCGCGCTGCGCGCGGCGCCGCTGGGCCTGGAAGACGCCGGCGCGCTGGCCGTCGCCGACGCGCTCGAAGCGAACTGGGACGAATCACTGGCGGCGCTTTACGGCCGCCTGCCGGCGGGCCGCGACCGCCAGCGCCTGGCGCGCGCCGAAGCCTGGCTGGCCGCGCACCCCAGCAGCCCCGGCCTGCTGGCCACGCTGGGCTGCCTGTGCCGCGCGCAGGAACTGTGGGGCAAGTCCGAGGACTACCTGCACCGCGCGCTGGCGCAGGGCGCCGGCGCCGATGCCTGGGAAAGCCTGGGCCACGTGTTCACCGCCCAGAACGACGCCGGCCGCGCCCAGATCGCCTACGCCAACGCGCTGCGCCTGGGCCGCGGCGAACCGGCGCTGCCGCTCGACGGCCGCAGCCTGCGCCAGCAGATCGCCGACCAGGCGGTCGCGGAAGTCCGCAACGCCCACGGCATCCCGCTGCTCCCGCCTTAACGCTCGACGATGGCGGCGACGCCCATGCCGCCGGCGGTGCAGATCGAGATCAGCACGCGGCCCTGGCCCTTTTCCTTGAGCAGCTTGGCCGCCGTGGCGACGATGCGCGCGCCGGTGGCGGCGAAGGGATGGCCCAGCGCCAGCGAGCTGCCGACCACGTTGAGCTTGCTGCGGTCGATGCTGCCCAGCGGCGCGTCCAGGCCCAGCTTGTCCTTGCAGAACGCCGGGTCCTCCCAGGCCTTGAGCGTGCACAGCACCTGGGCCGCGAAGGCCTCGTGGATTTCGTAGAAATCGAAGTCCTGCAGCTTGAGGTTGTTGCGCTGGAGCAGCTGCGCCACCGCCCAGGCCGGCGCCATCAGCAGGCCTTCGCCGTGCACGAAATCGACCGCGGCCACCTGCGCGTCCACCAGGTAGGCCTGCACTTCCAGGCCATGCGCCGCGGCCCATTCCTCGCTGGCCAGCAGCGCCGCCGAGGCGCCATCGGTGAGCGGGGTGGAGTTGCCGGCGGTCAGCGTGCCCTGGCCCGAGGTCTTGTCGAAGGCCGGCTTGAGCGTGGCGAGCTTTTCCACCGTGGTGTCGGGGCGCAGGATGTTGTCGCGCTCGACGCCACGGAAGGGCGCCACCAGGTCCTTGTAGAAACCGCGCTCGTAGGCCATGGCCGCCTTGGTGTGCGACTCGAACGCGAGCTGATCCTGGGCCTCGCGGGGAATCTCCCACTCCTTGGCCATCATTTCGCAGTGCTCGCCCATCGACTTGCCGGTGCGCGGCTCGCCCACGCCCGGGAATTCCGGCGTGAGCTCCTTGAGCCTGAAGCCCTTGAAGGCCTTCAGGCGCGCGCCGAAGCTGCGCGCCATGTTCAGGTCGAGCAGGCGGCGGCGCAGGCGCTTGTTCACCGCGATGGGCACGTCGGAGGTGGTGTCGCTGCCGCCGCCGATGCCGGCGTCGATCTGGCCGAGCGCGATCTTGTTCGCCACGGTGATCACGGTGTCGAGCGAGGTGCCGCAGGCGCGCTGGATCGTGATGCCCGGCGTGGACGGCGACAGGCCCGAGCTCAGCGTCGCCTCGCGCGCCAGGTTGAAGTCGCTGGAATGCTTGAGCACCGCACCCATGGCCACTTCGCCCAGCGTTTCCCCGTGCAGCTTGAACTTCTCCACCAGCGCGCCCAGCGCCTTGATGGACATGCCAAGGTTGCCGACGTCGTGGTAGGCGGTGTTGTTGCGGCAGAAGGGGATGCGGACGCCGCCGAGGATGGCGACACGACGGGGAAGCGACATCGGGCTCACTCCTTGCTCGTGGATTCGTGGAAGGTCAGGCGGCGGGTTCCAGGCCAGCCGGCACCGGGCCCCAGTCGGGCCGCGAACGCCAGGCGCCGTGGATCCAGGCGCGGAACATCAGGGCCACCGGGTCGTCGGCGGGTTCGCGCGCCAGCAGCGCCAGCAGCGAATGCGGCGGCTGGGCGCGGGCCTCGTCGGCGACGATGGCGTCGAAATAGGCGGTCCACTGCGCGCCGTAGCTGATGCGCGGCGCGGCTTCGCGCAGGCGTTCGGCTTCGCGCGCCGAGGCCGCGGCGTCGCCGTCGGGCTTGCGCGCCACCACCTGCACCCAGGGCGTGTCGGTGACCACGGCCAGCACTTCCAGGCCGGCGCCGCGCACGTAGGCTTCCACTTCCTGCGGCACGCAGAACTGGTTGCGCGCCACGTCCTTGCGCTGGCCGGGCGGCAGGCGCGCGGCCTGGTCCACTTCCAGCGAGAAGCGGCGCCAGCCCACCGGGTGGGCCAGGTTCCAGTGGTCGAAGTAGAACAGGCCGCCGGGCCTGAGCACGCGGGCGACGTCGCGCAGGTAGAGCACGAAGTCTTCCTTGTCCATGTGGATGAACACGGCCACGCAGTAGCCCTTGTCCATCGAGGCGTCGTCGAGTGCGTCCAGGCGGCTGCGGCGCAGCGGGCTGAAGGCGCAGTCGCCGATGCCGGCCAGGCGGCCGCGCGCGACCTCGAGCATGTTCTCGGCGATGTCCAGGCCGTGCCAGTGCGCCACTTCGCCGGCCAGTTCGCGGCCGATGCGGCCGACGCCGCAGCCCAGCTCGAACACGCGGTCGGCGGGCGCGAAATCGAGCGCGGCGCGGGCCTGCGCGGCCGAGAAGGCACCGGTCAGGCGCAGGGTGCGTTCGTCGTGGCTGCCGTCCACGGCCACCATCGCGCCGGTGGGCGTGCTGGCCTTGTCGTTCCAGAAGGATTTGTAGTCTTGGAAATCCATGCCTGCGGCGGGCTCTGCACCGGCCGTCCATGTCGTGGAAGGTATGATGGGGATCATAACCCGTGACCGCACGCCCCCGTATGTCGAAGCCTGTCCTGAGTGTCCTCGGTGCCCTTGCGCTGGAACTGTCGCCCGGCGCCGGGCCCGGCCGGCAGGCGCTGGACGTCGCCGAAGCGGGGGCGCTGGCCGGCCTGGTGGCGCGCGACCTGGCCAAGCTGGTGCCGGAAGCCGCCGGCCTCGACCTGGCCCTGGTGGCGGCGCTGTTCGATCCGGTGGAACTGCTGCGTCCCGGCTACCCGCTGCACGCCGAACTCGAGCGCCTGGTGGCGCGCGCGCCCGGCCTGGCCGGCGGCCGCGTGATCGGCTTCGGCGCCGGCGCCGAGGGCCTGCCGGAAACCCTGCGACCCTCGGCCGATTTCGCCGGCGGCCCGCTCAAGCTGCTGCCGCTGCTGCTGCGCGGCGACGCCGCCGACGTCGCCCCGGTCGGCGAACGCCTTGAGCAGATGCTGCTCGACACCGGCATGGCCGCGGCCGACACCGCGCTGGCCGCGCAGGACGGCTTCGCGGTGGCGGTGGAGCATGCGCGCCTGCTCACGCTCAACGACCTGGCCGCGATGATGGCCCTGCAGTACGAACACGTCGGCCTGGCGCCACTGTGGCCGCTGCTCGAGGCGGCGCTGCTCGCCCCCGACAGCGAACAGTGGCTCGACGCCCCGCCCGAACCTCTGGCCGTTTATGCCAACAGCGGCGTGCGCATGGCCCTGCTCGACATCGACGCCTGGACCGAAGGCGGCTTCGCCCCGGAAGGCGCCGACGCCGAGCGGCTCACCCGCGCCTTCGAACGCTTCCAGATGCGCCAGCGCCAGCTCGCCGCGGTGCTCGAGGCGCATGGCGTGCCGGTCACCTACGACCACTGCCCGGCCGGGCAGGACCCACGCGCCATCCTCAGCGAGTAAGCCGCGGCGGCCGATAGACTGTGCGGGTAAGGCCGGCACCAGGCCGGCCTCGAGGTCATCCGCATGTCCGCCCGCCTGCTCCTGCCCCTCTTGCTGGCCCTGTCCGCCACGCTGCCCGCGGCGGCCTCCGAACTACCCTGCCGCGCCGGCAACGACGACCCCGGGCGCCCGCGCATCGGCCTGGCGCTGGGCGGCGGCGGCGCGCGCGGTTTCGCGCACGTGGCCGTGCTCAAGGAGCTCGAACGCCTTCGCGTGCCGGTGGACTGCATCGCCGGCACCAGCATGGGCGCGCTGGTCGGCGGCCTGTACGCCTCCGGCCTGGGCGCCGACGAGATCGAAACGAAGATGCGCGAGCTCGACTGGCCGCGCATGTTCAACGACCGCCTCGACCGCCCGCAGCGCACCTTCCGCCGCAAGCGCGACGAGGACCTGGCGCTCGTCCCCGGCAAACCCGGCATCGGCAACGAAGGCGTGAAGCTGGCCGGCGGCCTGCTTTCCGGCGAGCGCGTGCTGCTGCTGCTCGAACAGCTGACCCAGCCGGTGGCCACCCGCGCCGATTTCGACGCGCTGCCCATTCCCTTCCGCGCCGTGGCCACCGACCTCAACTCCGGCCAGGCCGTGGTGCTGGGCGAAGGCAACCTGGCCCAGGCCATGCGCGCCAGCATGTCCATCCCGGGCGCGTTCAAGCCGGTGGTCATCAACGGCCGCGTGCTGCTCGACGGCGGCCTGGTGAACCAGGTTCCCGTGGACGTGGTGCGCGCCATGGGCGCCGACATCGTGATCGCGGTGGACGTGGGCACGCCGCTGGCGAAGCTGGACGAAAGCGCCAACCTGTTCCAGATCATCGACCAGATCAGCAGCTTCATGACCGTGGGCAGCGCGCGCGGCCAGCTCGACGCCCTGGGCGAGCGCGACATCGCCATCCGGCCGCCGCTGGCCGACCAGGTGGCCACCACCGATTTCGCCAAGCTCGACCTGGCGCTGCAGATCGGCGAACAAAGCCTGGAATCGGTGCGGCCACGACTGGCGGCGCTCGGGGTCGAAGCAGGCCAGTACGACACGCTGGCCGCCGCGCGCCCGGCGCCGGCCGGCGACGTGCCGGTGGTGCACTTCGTGCGCCTGGACAACCGCAGCCGCTACGACGACACCTTCCTGCTCTCGCGCATCGACATCGCACCGGGCCAGCCGCTGGACACCGAACGCCTGCAGCGCAACCTGCTCGAGCTCTACGGCCTGGAAACCATGGACCAGGTGAGCTACGACCTGGTCGAGGAAAACGGCCAGACCGGCGTGGTGGTGACGGTGGTGCCGCACCGGCACGGGCCGAACTACCTAGAAACCGGCCTGAGCCTGTACTCCGACTTCAGCGGCGACTTCTTCGTGAACCTGCGCGCCGGCGTGCTGCGTGCGCCGGTGAACCGCCTGGGCGGCGAACTGCGCGGCCTGCTGCAGCTGGGCGACGAACCCGGCCTGCTGGTGGACTATTACCAGCCGCTGGGCGTCGAGGGCGATTATTTCTTCACCGCGCAATCCAGCTACGAAAGCCCGAAATTCGGCCTGTTCGACAACAACGGCGAACGCCTGGCGAACTACCGCGTGCCCAACTTCGGCATCGACCTGGCCGTGGGCCGCGAATTCGGCAACCATGGCGCCGCCACCCTGGGCCTGCGCCGTCGCTACGGCGAGGTGGAGCTGGAAATCGGCAACCCGCAGTTCGCCGGCCTGGACTATGACCAGGGCGAGGTGGAGCTGGCGCTCACCTACGACCGCATCGACAGCACCTACCTGCCGCGCGCGGGCACCTACGCGGTGCTCAGCTCGGTGCTCTCGCGCACCGGCCTGGGTGCCGACACCGATTACACGCAGTCGAACTTCGACCTGGTGTCGGCGCGCGCCATCGGCAAGCATTCGGGCTTCGGCGGTTTCCGCTACCACGTCACCAGCGACGACAACATTCCCGTGCCGGGACTGTTCCGGCTCGGCGGCCTGACGCGGTTCGCCGGCTACCGGCCGAACGAGCGCCTGGCGCAGAACTACGCGCTGGCCTACGCCGGCTACACCTACGAACTGGGCCGCGTGCTCAGCCGCTCGGCGGTGCTGGGCGGCACGATCGAACTGGGCCGCACCTGGGGCCGCGGCCAGGACCTCGACGACGGCGCGTCGGAGCTGCATGGCAGCGTGTATTTCGGCTTCGATTCCTGGCTGGGCCCGCTGCAGCTCGGTTACGGCATCCGCGAGGGCGGCGAGGGCATCCTGCTGCTGGAACTGGGCCGCCCGCGCTGAGGCACGCTCAGCGGCCCCAATAACCCAGCTCGCGGCGCAGCTGCAGGCCGCGCCACCAGCCCGCCAGCGGCTTGCGCCGCAGCGTACCGAGCTCGCCGGCCAGCAGCGCTTCGGTGGCGGCCAGCACGCGTTCGCTGGCGCGGCCGTCGCGCCAGGGATGGATGGTTTCGGCGTAGGCGTCGATGGCCTGCTGCACCGTGGCCGTCGGCGCGAACGCGCGCGCCAGCATGTCCGGCAGTTTCGCCGGATCGTCGAAGTCGAGCATGTGCGGCTTCGGCGCGCGGTTGCGGAAGGTGACGACCGGCTTTCGCTGCACCACGAATTCGGAAACCACCGAGGTGGTGTCGGCCAGAAGCACGTCGGCGGCACGCTGCGCGGTGACCAGCTGTTCGGTCTCGACGAAGGCGGCGTTCGGGCCCGCCAGCGCGCGGTAGCGTTCGAACAACGCCGGCGGGCACTTGGGATGCAGCGTGAGCAGCCAGTAGCGGTCGCCGCGCGCGACTTCGGCGGCGATGGCCGCGTGCAGGTGCGGCGCGGCGCTCAGGCGTTCGGTGAAGGTGGAGGCGAAAAACACCACCGGCCGGCCACCGGCGGGCGCGCGCAGCGCCGCGGCTTCGGCGTCGTGGCCGCGGAACAGCGGGTCGAGCTTGGTCCAGCCGGTTTCGACCACGGCGAAGTGGCGCTGCTTTTCGGCGAGCGAACGGAACGGCGCGGTGGTGGCGGGGCCTTGCGTGCAGTAGAGGTCGAAGATCCCGCGCACGCGGAAGTGGCCGCGCGCGTCGCTGCGCTTTTCGACGTTGAAACCGTGGAAGAGCTGCACCTTGGCGCCGGAAACAAAGGTGGGCACGTCGTTGGCGGCGCTGAACACCGCGCGCGGCCGCAGCGCCACGGCCTGGCGCACGTCCACCGAACGCACCGGCGCCGGCAGCGCGCAACCCGCGGCGCCGCGCGTTAGCAAGGCGTGAACGCCGTGCCCCGCCGCTTGCAGCGTCTCCGCGAGCGGACCCAGAATGGGCAGCCCGTAGCGTTCCGTCGCGAACAACAGGTACTCCGCCATCAAGACTCCTCCGCCCCGCGTCTCGGCCTGCATTATCACGTTGAACGAGGCCGACCGCCTAGGCGACTGCCTGGCCTCGCTCGCGTTCTGCGACGAGCTGGTGGTGGTGGATTCGTTTTCCACCGACGACACCGTGGCCATCGCCCGGGCACACGGCGCCCGCGTGCTGCAACGCGCCTTCGAGGGCTACCGCAGCCAGAAGCAGTTCGCGGTGGAGCAGGCGGCGTACGACTGGGTGCTGTGCCTGGACGCCGACGAACGCGTGGACGCGACCCTGCGCGCCGCCATCGAGGCCGAGCGTGCCGCCGGCTTCGCTGACGCCGCGGGTTACCGCTTCGCGCGGCTGTCGAATTATTTCGGCCGGTTCCTTCGCCACGGCAATGCCTACCCCGACCGCGTGCTGCGCCTGTTCGACCGCCGCCGCGGCGGCTGGCGCGGCAACCGCGAGGTGCACGAGTCGGCCAGGGTGGACGGCCCGGTGAAGACGCTGCGCGGCGACCTGGTGCACTTTCCTTACCGGTCGCTCGAGCAGCAATTGCACAAGACCCAGCGCTACGCCCGCCTGATGGCCGAGCACGATTTCCGCCGCGGCAAGCGCGCGACCCTGGCCAAGCTGGTGCTGGCGCCGGCCTGGCGTTTCTGGCGCGGCTACCTGCTGCGCGGCGGTTTCCTCGACGGCTGGCACGGGCTGGTTTATGCCTACGTGCGCGCCAACTACGTGCGCCAGAAGACGGTGATGCTGTGGTTGCTGCAGCAGGGACAGCCGGTGGCCGATCCGCCGCAGGATCGCCCGTGACCACCCCGGGCGCGCCCTAGGCCATGTGCGGCATCGCCGGTACGTGGTTCCCCGAAGCCCGCGACGACGACGCGCTGCACGCGCTCGGTGCACGCCAGGCCGAAGCCATCGCGCACCGCGGCCCCGACGACGCCGGCACCTGGGCCGACCCGGGCGCCGGCCTGGTGCTGGCGCACCGGCGCTTGTCCATCCTCGACCCCAGCCCGGACGGCCACCAGCCGATGCCCTCGCGCGACGGCCGCTGGGTGGTCGTCTTCAACGGCGAGCTCTACAACCACCACGCGCTGCGTGCCGAACTCGAGGCCCTCGGCGAACGCTTCCACAGCCGCAGCGACACCGAAGTGCTGGTGGCCGCCATCGCGCGCTGGGGCGTCGAGGCCACGCTGGCGCGCGGCAATGGCATGCTGGCGCTGGCGGCCTGGGACCGGAAGCAGCGCGAACTGTGGCTGGCGCGCGACCGCCGGGGCAAGAAGCCGCTGTATTACGGCTGGACCGACGACGGCAGCCTGGTGTTCGGCAGCGAACTGGCCGCGCTGCGCGCCCACCCGGGCCTGCGCCCGAAGGTGGACCCGGATGCGCTGGCGCTCCTGCTGCGCTTCGACTACATCCCGGCGCCGTGGTCGATCCTGCGCGGCGTGCACAAGCTCCCGGCGGGTTCCCTGCTGCGCCTGGACACGGCCGCGCGGCACACGGGGGCCACGGCATTCGACCCGCTCGCCGCGCCGCGGCGCTTGTGGAGCGCGCTCGAAGCGCAGCACGACGCCATCGCGCGCGGTTTCGACGGCAGCGACGCCGAAGCCATGGACGCGTTCGACGCCCTGCTCCGCGACGCCACCGCGCTGCGCCGCGAGGCCGACGTGCCGCTGGGCACCTTCCTCTCGGGCGGCATCGATTCCTCGCTGGTGACGGCGCTGCTGCAGGCGCAGTCGCCCGGACCGGTGCGCAGCTTCTCGATCGGTTTCGACAACGCGGCGCACGACGAGAGCGCGCACGCGGCCGCCGTGGCCCGGCACCTGGGCACCGCGCACACCGAACTGCGCGTGGACGGCCGGGCCGCGCTCGACCTGGTGCCAAGGCTGCCGCGCATCTACGACGAGCCTTTCGCCGATTCCTCGCAGGTGCCCACCGCGCTGCTGTGCGCGCTGGCGCGCCGGCACGTGACGGTGGCGCTGTCGGGCGACGGCGGCGACGAGTTGTTCTTCGGGTATTCGCGCTACGCCCGCACGCTGCGCAACGAGGCCTGGCTGCGCCGGCTGCCGCGCGCGGCGCTGGCCAGCCGCGTGCCCGACCCGGGCGAAGCGGCGCGNNGCCAGCCCGAGGCGGTGGTGATCGGTGCGCGCCGCCTGGCCACCGCCTACGACGACCCGGCGGCGCTACCCGGCATCGGCACCGCCGGCGACGCGCTGATGGCCATGGACGCCGCCTGTTACCTGCCCGAGGACATCCTCGCCAAAGTCGACCGCGCCAGCATGGCCGTGGCCCTGGAAGTGCGCGCGCCGCTGCTGGACTGGCGCGTGGCGGAATTCGCGTGGTCGCTGCCGATGGCGATGAAGCAGCGCCGCGGCGAACTGAAGTGGCTGCCGCGCCAGTTGCTCGGGCGTTACCTGCCGCCGGCGCTGGTGCAGCGACCGAAGACCGGCTTCGGCGCCCCGGTGGGCGACTGGCTGCGCGGACCGCTGCGCGACTGGGCCGAAGCCCAGCTCGACGAAACCCGGCTGCGCGACGAAGGCCACTTCGACCCGGCGCCGATCCGGCGGACCTGGCGCGAGTTCCTCGCCGGCGAACGCAAGTGGCACACCCACCTGTGGGGCGTGCTGATGTTCCAGGCCTGGCGCGAAGGCCTGGACTGAAGGCGCTCAGGGCCCCGGCGTCGGCGCCTCGTACATGCGGTAACCCGCGTCCACCATGCCCAGGCGCTCGTAGGTGCGCTGGGCGGCGGCGTTGTCGCGTTCGACGTACAGGCGCAGGCCGCACACCCGCGGCGTCATTTCCGCGCGTGCGTGCACGTGCCGGTAGAGCGCGGCGTACACGCCCTGGCGGCGGTGCGCCGGCGCCACGTACACGCTCTGGATCCACCACCAGTCGCCGTTGCGCCAGTCGCTCCACTCGTAGGTGAGCATGAGCGTGCCGGCGGCTTCGCCGTGGTGTTCGGCCACCAGGTAGGCGCCGCGGCCGGGCTCCTCGAGCACGGCGCGGATGCCGGCCTCGACGGTGGCCGGGTCGAGCTGCTTGTGCTCGGTTTCCAGCGCCATGGCGCAGGCCCAGTCGCGCAGGCGCGGCACGTCGTCCACCCCGGCGGGACGGACGACGATGAGCGACTCGGCGGCCTCGCGGCTCATTCCTGCGGCGCCGGGCCGGCCGGCGAGGCGTCGGTGGGCGGGGCGTTCACCAGCTCGATCACGCCGCAGGCGATGCGGCCGCCGGCGTTGCCGGTGGGTTGGGTGGCGTAGTCGTCGGCCTGGGCGTGCACGATCACGGCGCGGCCGATGATGTCGTTCGGGCCGCCGCTGGCGATTTCCAGCCCGGCCAGCACCTGGTTCACCGCGGCGCTGCCATCGGCGCCGACGTCTAGGTTCGGCATGTCGCCGGCGTGGTGCGGACCATCGCCGTGGCGGTCGCCGTGCGGCGCGCCGGCCGGGTTGAAGTGGCCGCCGGCGCTGCTGCCGTCGGGCGCGCTGCAGTCGCCGGTTTCATGCACGTGGAAACCGTGCTGGCCACCCGCGGGCAGGCCGGTGATGCTGCCGTGGATGCGCACGCCGCCGTCGGCGATGTCGAAGGCCAGGTCGCCGGCCACGCCGCTGTCCTGCAGCGGGGCCAGCACGACGCGGGCGGACGCGGCCAGCTGGGTCAGGCCGGCGGCGGCATCGGCGGGCGCGGCTTCGACCGGGGCCTCGGCCACGGGCGCGGGCGCGGCGGCTTCCGGGGCGGCTTCGGGGGCGGACGGGCTGCAGGCGGCCAGCGCGAAGGCGCAGGCGGCGGCGAGCAGGGTCTGTTTCGGGTTCATGGGCGGGTCCTCGTGTCGGATGGGCAAAGGGTGCGCGCAGCGGTGTCGGCGCGCAATCAGGGTTCGCGCCGGCGCCGGGCGCCCAGCTTGCGGGTGAGCGTGTTGCGGCCCAGGCCCAGGCTTTCGGCGGCCTTCTGCCGGTGGCCGTGGCTGTGTTCGAGCGCGGTTTCCAGCAGCACGTTGTCGAACTGCGTGCGCAGCCGCGCGTGCAGGTCGGCGTCGCCGCGGGCCAGGGCCGCGCGCACGTCCTCGGCCAGTTCGCGCTGCCAGTGGCCGGCGCGCGCCGCCTCGCCGCCGCGCAGGGCCTGGCCCAGGTCACGCACGGTGATGGTGTCGCCGGGCGCCAGCGCGGCCAGGCGCCAGCACAGGTTTTCCAGTTCGCGCACGTTGCCGGGCCAGTCGTGGCGCTGCAGGCGTTCGAGCGCGGCGGCGTGGAAATGCTTGGGCGGCGTGCCCAGCTTCGCCGCGGCGCGGGCCAGGAAGCGCGCGGCCAGCGCCGGCACGTCGGCCTTGCGCTCGCGCAGCGGCGGCAGGCGCAGGCGCACCACGTCCAGGCGGTGCAGCAGGTCGGCGCGGAAGCTGCCGTCGCGCACCTTGGTTTCGAGGTCCTGGTGGGTGGCGGCAATGACGCGCACGTCCACGCGGATCAGTTCGCGGCCGCCGACGCGGAAAAACTCACCCTCGGCCAGCACGCGCAGCAGGCGCGTCTGCAGCGCCGCCGGCATGTCGCCGATTTCGTCCAGGAACAGGGTGCCGCCGTCGGCCTGCTCGAAGCGGCCGACGTGGCGCTTCTGCGCCCCGGTGAAGGCGCCGGCCTCGTGGCCGAACAGTTCGCTTTCGAGCAGCTCGGCGGGAATGGCGGCGGTGTTGAGGGCCACGAAGGGCTTGTGCGTACGCGGCGATTCGCGGTGCAGCGCGCGCGCCACCAGTTCCTTGCCGGTGCCGGTCTCGCCGGTGATGAGCACCGACAGCGGCGCCTGTGCCAGGCGGCCGATGGCGCGGAACAGCTCGCGCATGGCCGGCGTGTCGCCGATGAGTTCGTCGCCGGTTTCCGGCACCGGCTCGGCGCGCGGCGCCTCGGCCTGGGGCAAGGCGCGCGCCGCCAGCGCCACGGCTTCGTCGAGGTCGAAGGGCTTGGACAGGAATTCGTGCGCGCCGCCGCGGAAGGCGCCGGCGGTGCTGGCCACGTCGGTGTAGGCCGACATCACCACCACCGGCAGCTCCGGGCGCGAGGCCTTCAGCGAATCCAGGAAGGCCAGGCCATCGACGCCCGGCATGCGCACGTCGGTGAACACCAGGTCGGGCGTTTCGCCGTCGCGCAGGGCCGCCAGCGCCTCGCGCGCGCCTTCGAAGGCCGCCACCGCGTAACCGGCCTCGCGCAGGGCCTGGGCCAGCACGAAACGCACGGCGCGGTCGTCGTCCACGACCCAGACGCGGGGCGGCGGGGAGGGCGGGAGGGGCATGGGGCGGGCCTCGATATTTGCACCAGCATAGTGCAAATGGCGGAAGGCGGCCCGCTCAGGCCGCGGGCGCGGGCGCCTCGTCTTCGCCGTCGGGCACCGGGATCAGCAGGGTGAACACGGTGTGCCCCGGCCGCGAACGGTAGCCCAGCGAACCGCCGTGCTCGCGCGCCACCTGCTGGGCCAGCGGCAGTCCCAGCCCGGTGCCTTCGGCGCGGCCCGACACCAGCGGCAGGAAGATGCGTTCGGCCAGGTCCTCGGGCACGCCGCGGCCGTCGTCGGCGATGTCCACGCGCACGGCCAGGCGGTGCGCGCGGTCGCCGATGAGCACGTGGTGCTCGGCGCGCGTGCGCAGCTGCACCTGCGAGGCGCCGGATTCGAGCGCGTTGCGCACCAGGTTCCACAGTGCCTGCACCAGGCGGTCGGCGTCGCCGGGGAACTCGGGCAGCGAAGGATCGAAGTCGCGCACGAGCTTGATCGCCCAGCCGGCCTCGACCTCGGCCAGCTGGCGCACGCGCTCGAGCACGGCGTGGATGTTGGTGGGCGCGAATTCGCGCGGTGGCGCCGGGTTCATCAGGCGATCGACGAGCGCGGCGAGCCGGTCCACTTCCGAACCGATGAGCCCGACCAGCTCGCGCGAATCCTCGCCCTCGACGCGGCGCGCCAGCAGCTGCGCGGCGCCCTTCATGCCCGCCAGCGGATTGCGGATTTCGTGCGCCAGGCCCTTGAGCGCGGCGGAGAGCGCGGCCGGCAGCGCGGTGGCGGGATCTTCGCCGGGGAATTCGTCGGCCGGGTGCGCTTCCACCCGCACGCCGCCGTCTTCGCCGCGCGCCAGCCACAGGTCGGCGAAGTGTTCCGCGGCCCCCGGGAACGCCAGGCGCGCACGCCGCACGCGCAGCGCTTCGCCGGATTCCGGCAGGCGCGGCAGCAGTTCGGCCAGGCGCCCGCCTTCGGCGTCGAGCTCGGCCAGCGCCAGGCCCTGCAGGCGCCGCGCACTGATGCCGAGCCAGCTGGCGAAAGCGGGGTTGCAGCCCTGCAGCTGGCCCTCGGCGTCGAGCCAGGCCAGCGGCGTGGCGAGCTGATCGGGTTGGGGCGGGAAAACGGGCGGCATGGCCGCCAGCATAGTGGAGCTGGCGCGCCGGCGCGGCCCTAGCCCACGAAGCGGCGCAGCGGCGTGTGCCGCACAAGCACCTGGTAGGCCAGCAGGCAGCCCGCCAGCGTGCCGGCGCTGGCGAGTGCGAACTTCAGCGGCCAGGCCCAGTCCAGGTCCATCAGCAGGTACTGCAGCGCGAACAGCAGCGGCAGGTGCAGCAGGTAGGTGAAGTAGGACGACTGGGCCAGGTAGCGCATCAGCGGACTGGGCCGGTCGAGCAGGCGCTGGCCCAGCCCCAGGCACAGCACGGTGAGCCAGACGCTGAGGCCGGCTTCAAGCGCGGCCATGCCCCAGGACGCGGTCAGGCGGCCCGGCCCAGGCGGCTCGGCACCCAGGCGCCAGAGGAACAGCGCGTAGAACACCGCGCACGCGAGCGCCAGCCACGGCAGCCACGCTTGCACGCGCGACAGCCAGCCCGGATTCGCGTGCAGCAGCGCGCCGAAGGCGAAAAAGGCGCCGTAAAACCCGATCGCCCAGAACTGCGGCAGGAAACCCTCCGGCGCCGGATGCGGTGCGCTCACCGACGCCATCGCCGGCACCAGCAGCAGCGGCAGGCCGGCCAGCAGCCAGGCCGGCGAACGCGGCATCACGGCCTGCGCGAACCTGCCCAGGCCCAGCGTGCGCACCACCCAGTGCAGCACGGTGAACAGCAGCAGGTAATACAGGAACCACAGGTGGCCGGTGGACAGCGGCGCCGGCCCGGCGTCCGGGCTTTTCATATGCTCGCGCAGCATCGCCAGCATCGGCGACGGGTGTTCGACGTTCAGCGCCGCCCACACCGTGCTGCCCGCCAGCGCCGCCATCACCAGCGGCCAGGCCAGCACGAAGGGCACGGCGATGCGACGAACGCGCTGGCGCAGCAACGCCGCCTGGCCGCGGCGCGCGATCACCCACGCGGCGAAAAAACCCGCGACCACGAAGAACAGTGGCATGCGCACCAGGTGCAGGCCCCAGGCCAGGGCATCGACCCACGCGCTGGTTTGCCGGTCCGCGGTGGGGAACCACGGCTGCATCAGCGGGCTGTAGGCCAGCGCCGCATGGAACAGCACGCCGGCCAGCATGGCCAGGGCGCGCAGGTGGTCCATGTAGTGCAGGCGCGCGTCCACGGCGGGGACGCGCGCGGTGTTCAATAGAAGGCCGCCTTGCGCGCGTGGTGCCAGGCGGTCGCGCCCAGCACCAGCACCGACAGGCCCACCAGCGTGGCCAGGATGAGCAGCGCCGGCGTCGTCCAGGCGATCGCGTCCTGCTCGATGCGGCCCTGGATCTCCGGCACCTGCCCCAGCGCCATCAGGTAGGGGTTGATCAGCACCATCGTGCCGATCATGGCGAAGGTGCCCCAGCCTTCCGATTCCACCGACATCACCACGGCCAGCGAGATGGCGTAGGCGAAGAGGATGTAGGCGAACACCAGCAGCGCATACACGAACAGGCCGTCGGGCAGCGGCGTCAGCAGCACCGTGGCCAGGGTGCCGGCCAGGATCACCAGGAAGGGCACCGCGAAGGTGAGCAGGTTGCCCGCCAGCTTCGACACCGTGAAGTCGAGCGGCGACACCGGCAGGCTCATCACGAAGGCCAGGGTCTGCTCCTTGCGCTCGGCCATCAGCGAGGTGCCGATGGAAAAGCAGGCGACCGACACCAGCACGATGATCAGCATCAGCGAGCCCACGTAGAACGCCCACGGCTTCGCCAGCCCCAGGAAACACAGGGCGACGATGCCGGCCAGCACGTAGAAGGCCAGCTGCTTCTGGAACAGCTGCCAGTCCTTGGCGATGAGCAGGCGGATGACAGGCGTGTTGAGTTTCATGCCACGGCTCCCGTGCGGACGGCGGTGATGAAGATGTCCTCGAGGCTCATCGGGTCGGTGCGCTGCACCTGCAGGCCGTGGGCCGCCAGTCGCGCCGGGAGGTCGTCGCGCCAGGCGCGCGCCTTGACCTCGACCAGGCTGCCGTTGGCGCGCACGCTGGCGATGTCCGGCCAGTCCGCGAGCTCCGGCGGCAGCGGGCCCTGGCAGACGAGGCGCCGCCAGTTTTCGAGGAAGGCGTGTTTGTCCGCCGAAGCCACCAGCCGGCCCTGGTGCAGGAAGGTGATGGTGTCGGCGAGCTGCTCGACGTCGTGCGTGTTGTGCGACGAGAACAGCACGCTGCGGCGTTCGTCGCGCAGCACGTCGGACAGCGCTTCCAGCACTTCGATGCGGGCCACCGGGTCGAGGCCGGTGGTGGGTTCGTCGAGCAGCAGCAGCCGCGGCCGCCGCGCCAGGCACAGCAGCAGCAGCGACTTCACCCGCTGGCCGTGCGAGAAGCCGCCCACGGCCTGGTCGGGGCGCAGGTCGAAACGTTGCATGAGCTCGGCGGCGTAGGCCTCGTCCCAGCCCGGGTAGATGCGGCGCACGAGGTCGACGTGCCAGCGCAGGCTCTGGCTGCGGTACAGGCGCATGTCCTCGGAGGCGTA
>DNNT01000225.1 GCA_003497545.1 Arenimonas sp.
GCGAGATCTTCCACGACGAGATGGTGGACCTGATGCGCCAGGTCATGCGCGGCGAAGTCTCGCCGGTGCTGACCGCCGCCATCCTGTCGGGCCTGCGCGTGAAGAAGGAAACGGTGGGTGAAATCGCCGGCGCCGCCCGCGTGATGCGCGAATTCGCCGCGCGGGTGCAGGTGCCCGACGCGCAGAACTTCGTCGACATCGTCGGCACCGGTGGCGACGGCGCGCACACCTTCAACATCTCCACAGCCAGCATGTTCGTGGTGGCGGCGGCCGGCGCCAAGGTGGCCAAGCACGGCAACCGCAGCGTGTCGTCGAAGTCCGGCAGCGCCGACGTGCTCGAGGCCCTGGGCGCGGTGATCGAATTGCAGCCCGAACAAGTGTCCGCCTGCATCGCCGAAACCGGCATGGGCTTCATGTTCGCGCCCATCCACCACCCGGCCATGAAGAACGTGGCGGCGGTGCGCAAGGAAATGGGCGTGCGCACGCTGTTCAACATCCTGGGCCCGCTCACCAACCCGGCCGACGCGCCCAACATCCTGATGGGCGTTTTCCACCCCGACCTGGTGGGCATCCAGGTGCGCGTGCTGCAGCGCCTCGGCGCGCGCCGCGCGATGGTGGTGTGGGGCCGCGACGGCATGGACGAGATTTCGCTGGGCGGCGCCACCATGGTGGGCGAGCTGCGCGGCAACGAAGTGGTGGAGTATGAAATCCACCCCGAGGACTTCGGCATCCCGATGGCCGCCAGCCGCAACCTGCGCGTCGAGGATTCGGAGCAGTCGCGCGTGATGCTGCTTGAGGCCCTGGACGGCAAGGACGGCCTGCCGCGCGAGATCGTGGCGCTCAACGCCGGCGCCGCGCTGTACGCGGCCGGGCGCGCGGTGTCGATCGCCGATGGCATCGCCCAGGCGCGCGCCGCGCTGCAGGCGGGCAAGGCCCGCGCCAAGCTCGATGAATTCGTCGCGGCCACCCGCCGCCTCGCAGGAAAGTGAGCATGAGCGCCGACCGTTTCGCCCGCACGCCCGCGCCGCCGTATTACGCGGTGATCTTCGCCAACCAGCGCCGCGACGGCGACCACGGCTATGGCGCCACCGCCGACCGCATGGTCGAGCTGGCGGCGCAGCAGCCGGGTTACCTGGGCATCGAAAGCACGCGCGACGCCGACGGTTTCGGCATCACCGTCAGCTACTGGGAAAGCGAAGCCGCCATCGCCGCCTGGCGCCGCAACGCCGAGCATTCGGTCGCGCGCCAGCACGGCCGCGACGAGTGGTACGAACATTTCGAGCTGCGCGTGGCCAAGGTCGAGCGCGCCTACGGCGGCCCGGCCGTGCGCGGGGAAGGCGCATGAGCGACATCCTGCAGACCATCCTGCGCCGCAAGGCCGAAGAGGTGGCCGAGCGGTCGGCCCGCGTTTCCCTGCGCGAGCTTTCCGCCCGCTGCGAAGGCGCGCCGGCTCCGCGCGGCTTCGCGGCCGCGCTGCAGTCGAAGGTGGACGCCGGCCTGCCGGCGGNNCCGAGATCAAGAAGGCCAGCCCGAGCAAGGGCGTCATCCGCCCCGATTTCCGCCCGGGCGAGATCGCCGCCAGCTACGAGCGCGGCGGCGCGGCCTGCCTGTCGGTGCTCACCGACGTGGACTTCTTCCAGGGCGCCGACGCCTACCTTCAGGAAGCCCGCGCCGCCTGCGCGCTGCCGGTGCTGCGCAAGGATTTCATCGTCGACGCCTACCAGGTGTACGAGGCGCGCGTGCTGGGCGCCGACTGCGTGCTGCTGATCGTGGCCGCGCTGGGCGACGCCGCGCTGGCCGAGCTGTCGCACCTGGCGCTGGAGCTGGGCATGGACGTGCTGGTGGAAGTGCACGACATCGACGAACTCGAGCGCGCGCTGCAGGTGGGCGCGCCGCTGGTGGGCATCAACAACCGCAGCCTGCGCACCTTCGAGGTTTCGCTCGAGACCACGCTGGGCCTGAAGCCGGCCGTGCCGGCCGACCGCCTGCTGGTGACCGAGAGCGGCATCGCCACCCGCGACGACGTGGCGCGCATGCGCGCCGCCGGCGTGCATGCCTTCCTGGTGGGCGAGAGCTTCATGCGCGCACCCGATCCGGGCGCCGAGTTGGCGCGACTCTTCGGCTGAGCCCGCCGTGGCCCGCGCCAGCGCCACCGTCCTGTTCGATTTCGACGGCACCCTGGTGCGCGGCGACTGCGCGGCCGCCTGGCTGCGCGACCTGCTGCGCAGCCATCCGCTGCGGCGGCTGCTGGCGGGCCTGAGCTTCCCCTTCCTGTCGCCCGGCTTCGCCTGGTGGCGCAGTGCCTGGGTGCCGGCCAGCTTCTACACCTGGCTGGCCACCGTGGGCCGCACCGACGAGGCCCTGGCCGAGGCGCGCGAGGATTTCCTGCGCAAGTGCGCGGCGCGCCGCGAGCAGCTGCTGATCAAACCTGCCGTGGCGCGGCTGCACGCGCACCTGGCCGCGGGCGACGCGGTGGTCATCGTCACCGGCGCGGAGGCGCGCCTGGCGCGTGACGTCTGGCGCGTGCTGGGCCAGCCCGAGCTGCCGGTGGTGGGTTCGTCGGTGCGCCCGGCGCTGGGCGGGTGGATCGGCGTGGAGCACACGGTGGGCCCGCGCAAGCTGGTGGCCCTGGCCCGCGAGGGCATCCGGCCGCCCTTCGCCGCCGTTTACAGCGACAGCGCGCGCGACCTGCCGCTGCTGTGCGAAACCGCGCGCCCGGTGCTCGTCGCCCCCGACCGCCGCAGCCTGGCCCGCGTGAACCGGCGCCTGCGCGGCGCCTTCGAGACCCTGCGCTGACGGGATGTTACGCCGGCCTAGGCGCCGAGGCGCTTGAGGAAACGCAGGGCGCCCTCGCCGTAGCCGCAGGCGCGGTAGAAGGCGTGGGCCTCCTCGCGCTGCAGGGCGGCGGTGAGTTCGATGCGGGCGGCGCCGGCCTGGCGGGCGCGCTGTTCGGCCTCGCGCAGCAGGCGGCGGCCAATGCCGCGGCGCTTCTCCTGGTCCAGAACCGCCAGCGCGGTGATCCGGCAGGTCAGGCCGCCCAGCGGCAGGTAGTAGCGCACGTCCAGCGCCAGCAGGCCCACCAGGCAGCCGTGGCGGTCGGCCACCAGCACCTGCTGGCCGGGTTCCTCGGCTACGGCGCGCAGGCGCTCGGCGGCTTCGGCGCGGTCGCAGGGATAACCCAGCACGCCGAGCAGGGTGGCGACGCCGGCGGCGTCCTGCGCGGCGGCCGGCCGCACCAGGAGGGTGTCGTGGCCGGCTGCCGAGGTGCCCATGGTTCAGCGGGTGCCGTAGACGACGACGGTCTTGCCGCGGGCGTGCAGCACGCCCTGTTCCTGCAGCTGCTTGAGCACGCGGCCGGCCATCTCGCGCGAGCAGCCGACGATGCGCGCCAGCTCCTGGCGCGACACGCGGATCTGGGTGCCCTGCGGGTGCGAGAGCGCGTCCGGCTCCTGGCACAGGTCGTTGAGGGTGCGCACGATGCGGCCGCTGACGTCCAGGAAGGCCAGGCGGCTGGCCTTGCGGCTGGTGTCGAGCAGGCGCTTCGACAACTGCAGGCCGATGGCGTACAGGATGCGCGGGCACTCGGCGGCCAGCGGGCCGGCGAAGAGCTGGTGCAGGCGCTCGTAGTTGATCTCGGCCAGCTCGCAGGCGCTGCGGGTGCGCACCACCACGGCGCGCGAATCGGCGGCGAAGAACAGGCCCATCTCGCCGATGAACTCGCCGGCGTTGATGTAGCCCAGGATCAGCTCGCGGCCGTCCGGCTCCTCGCTGACCACGCTCAGCGAGCCGCTGACGACGTAGTAGAGCGACGTGGCCGGGGCGCCCGGGCGGAACACATCGGTGCGCGAGGGATAGCGGCGGCGGTGGCAGTGGTCCAGGAACCGGCTGAAGGTTGCCGCGTCCGGGGCCAGCGGGCTGTTGACCACCTTGTGCGGCTGGATCGGCATCGACGAATTCCTGTCCTGCGCCATGGTGGGGACTCTCCGAACTGTGATGGCGTTCAGCTTAGGCCGGCTTGGCGGCCTCGGCAATGGCGCGGGGCCCCTTCCGGGCCAAGGTTTCCCCCGGGGGGTATTTGCCTGATAATGCGCCCCCTCCGCTCCACCCCCCTCCGCACGCAGGAACGCCACCGTGGTCAAGCCGCTTCCGCGCCTCAGGCTCCAGGGTTTCAACAACCTGACCAAGGCCCTGAGCTTCAACATCTACGACGTCTGCTACGCCGTCTCGGAAGAGCAGCGCCAGCGCTACATCGAGTACATCGACGAGGCGTACAACGCCGAGCGCCTGACCCAGATCCTGACCGACGTGGCCGAGATCATCGGCGCCAACATCCTGAACGTGGCCCGCCAGGACTACGACCCGCAGGGTGCGTCGGTGACGATCCTGATCTCGGAAGAGCCGGTGATCGACAAGAAGGCCGCGGGCAAGGAGCTGATCTCCGACGCCGTGGTGGCGCACCTGGACAAGTCGCACATCACCGTGCACACCTATCCGGAAACCCACCCGCACAACGGCATCGCCACTTTCCGCGCCGACATCGACGTGGCCACCTGCGGCGTCATTTCGCCGCTCAAGGCCCTGAACTACCTGATCGAGAGCTTCGAGTCCGACATCGTGGTGATGGACTACCGCGTGCGCGGCTTCACCCGCGACGTGAAGGGCAAGAAGCACTACATCGACCACAAGATCAACTCGATCCAGGACTTCCTGTCCAAGCCGATCAAGAGCAAGTACGAGATGATCGACGTGAACGTGTACCAGGAAAACCTGTTCCACACGAAGATGCACCTCAAGGAGTTCGACCTCGACACCTACCTGTTCGAGGAGAAGGCCAAGAACCTGGGCTTCAAGGACCGGATGCGCATCGAAAACCAGCTCAAGCGCGAGATCGTCGAGCTCTTCAACGGCCACAACCTGGCCGACTGAGGCGTTACCCAGGCGATGCCTGGGCAAAGAAGGGGGTCAGGTTCACTTCTCGCCGGGNNGCCCCCCTTCTTGTTTCAAGCCCGGTAGGCGACGGCCTTCATCAGGCGCGAGGTGAGGGCCATCAGGCGCGGGATGGGCGGGGGCAGGGTGCGGGCGCCGGCGGCGAGGGCGTTGTCGGCATGGCGGGCCTCGTCGTCCTTCATGGTGCGCAGGATGGCGCGGCTGCGCTCGTCGCCCGGGGGCAGGGTTTCCAGGTGTTCCTCGAGGTGCGCCTCGACCTGGCGCTCGGTTTCGACCACGAAACCCAGGTTCCAGCCGTCGCCGCGCAGGCCCGCGGCCAGGCCGATGGCGTAGCTGCCGGCGTACCAGAGCGGGTTGAACAGGCTGGGCCGGCTGTCGAGCTCCTGCAGGCGGTCGGCGCACCAGGCCAGGTGGTCGGCCTCTTCCTGCGCGGCGTGCTGCAGCTGGGCACGGGTGGCCTCGTCGCGGGCCACCACGGCCTGGCCCAGGTACAGGGCCTGCGCGCAAACCTCGCCGGTGTGGTTGATGCGCATCAGGCCGGCGGCGTGACGGCGTTCGCCTTCCTCCAGCACCGGGTCGCGCAGCTCGCCGGCGGGGTTGGGGCGTTCGGCGAAAGCTTTGCCCAGGCTGGTGCCCAGGGCGTGCTGGGCCTCGATGATCAGGCGGTCCAGGGGGCTGTAGTGGCGGGNNGGGGTGGCGCACGGGAATTGTAGTTCCGCCAGCCAGGTGCAGGCGGCAGCCGATGTTGGCCGACAGCAGCTCCCGGGCGCCGCTGGCGGCCAGTGCCTCCAGCAACGGTGCGCGCAGGGCGGCGGCGCGTGCCGGTTCCGTGAGCTGGTGCAGGCCCGCGGCGCCGCAACAGCCGGTGTCCGGCAGTTCGACCAGGTCCAGGCCGGGCACCCGCCCCAGCAGCCGGCGAAGGGCGCCATCGCTGGAGACTACGCTGCGCTGGGTGCAGGGCAGGTGCAGGGCCACGCGGTGGCCGGGCGTGCGGAAGCGCAGTGCGTCGGCGACGCGCTCCAGCGACACCAGAGCGTCCTCCACTGGCGCCACGCCGTCCAGGCTGCGGGCGAGGGTGTCGTGGCAGCCGGTGGCCAGGCAGAGCACTTTGGTTTGCCCGGCGAAAGCGACGCGGTTCGCAGCAACCAGCGCGGCTGCGCCGCTGGCGTCGCCCGCGTGCGCCGCGGCCGCGCCACAGCAGCCCTGGCCTTCCGGCAGCGCCACGCCTTCGCCCGCAGCGGCCAGCAGGCGGGCCAGCGCGGCCCGGGTGGGGGATTCGAAGGGGCGGGCGATGCAGCCCGCGAACAGCGCCAGGGGCGCGCCCGCGTCGGGGGCGTGCCGGGGCAGGGCGACCGGCGCCGGGGCGGGCGGCTNNCCCGGCCCAGTCGCCGCCGCAGCGCCACCAGGCGGGCCAGCAGCCGCGGCCTTGCAAGTAGCGCCAGGATCGCCCGGCTGCGTACCGGAAGCGGGTTCCGCCGGGCCTGTTCGGTGCGGGCGCCGACCAGCAGTTGGCCGTAGCGCACGCCGGCCGGGCAGGCGGCTTCGCAGCGGCGGCAGCCCAGGCAGTGGTCGAGGTGGGTGTCTCCGGCGGCGCTGGGGGCGAGCTGGCCGGCGGCGACGGCGCGGATGTAGGCGATGCGGCCGCGGGGCGATTCGGCCTCGCTGCGGTCCATCTGGTAGGTGGGGCAGTGCGGAAGGCACAATCCGCACTGCACGCAGCGGTCGGCCAGGGCCACGAGGCCCGCGGCCGCAGGCGTCTGCGTCGGGGCGCTGGGGGCCGGGCGGGACGGTGCGGGCATGGCCGGATGCTAACACGGGGTTAATCCGGGCTTGCGCGGGCCGGAAAGGGCCGCTATCATTCCGCCTCTTTCCACCCCGATTTCTATTTGGAGCCGTCATGAAGTCCATGACCGTCAGCGCCAAGCCGGAGACCGTCAAGCAGGACTGGTATGTTGTTGATGCCAGCGGCAAGACGCTTGGTCGCCTGTGCTCGGAACTCGCGCGCCGTCTGCGCGGCAAGCACAAGCCGGAGTTCACCCCGCACGTCGATACCGGCGATTACATCGTCGTGATCAATGCGGAGAAGATCGCCGTTACCGGCAACAAGTTGCAGGACAAGAAGTACCACCGCTTCACCGGCTACGTCGGCAACCTGAAGACCGAGACCCTCGGCCAGGCCCTCGACGCCCACCCGGAGCGCGTGATCGAAATCGGCGTCAAGGGCATGCTGCCCAAGAACCCGCTCGGCCGCGCCATGTTCCGCAAGCTCAAGGTCTACAAGGGCTCGGAGCATCCGCACTCTGCCCAGCAGCCCCAGGCTCTGGACTTCAAGGCTTAAGGCATACACATGGCTACGCAGCAGAATTACGGCACCGGCCGTCG
>DNNT01000298.1:0-14037 GCA_003497545.1 Arenimonas sp.
CCCGGCCGCCGTGCTGCGCGACCGCGCCTCGGGCGAATGCCTGGCGGTTGCCGAGCCCGGTGCCGATGCCTGGCTCGACACGCTCGCCGCCGCGCCGATGGCGCCCGCGCCGCCGCCGTTCGCGCCACCCGAACTGGCCGAAGACGCGCCGGCGCGTTTCACCGACGGTGTCCAACGCATCCACGACTACCTGCGCGCCGGCGACGTATTCCAGGTGAACCTCTCGCGCGCCTGGCGCGCGCGGTTCGCGCAGGCGCCCGATCCGGCGGCGGTCTACGCGCGCCTGCGCGAATCCAATCCCGCTCCCTTCGCCGGCCTGCTGCGGGTGGGCGATGCGGCCCTGCTCAGTTCGTCGCCCGAGCGACTGGTGTCCGTGCGTGGCCGCCGCGCCGACACGCGCCCGATCGCCGGCACGCGGCCGCGTTTCCCGGGTGATGACGACGCCGAGCGCATCCGAGACCTGGTGGGCAACCCCAAGGAGCGCGCCGAGCACGTGATGCTCATCGACCTGGAGCGCAACGACCTGGGCCGCGTCTGCGCGCCCGGCAGCGTGAAGGTGGACGAGCTGATGGTGGTGGAGAGTTACGCCCACGTGCACCACATCGTTTCCAACGTGTCCGGCCAGCTGCGCGCCGACGCCACGCCGGGCGAGGTCATCCGCGCCGTGTTCCCCGGCGGCACCATCACCGGTGCGCCGAAGGTGCGCTGCATGCAGATCATCGCCGAGCTCGAGGGCGAGGGCCGCGGCCCTTACACCGGCGCCTTCGGCTACCTGGGCCGCGACGGCGACCTCGACCTCAACATCCTGATCCGCAGCGCCTGGCTGGCCGGCGACGAGCTGCAGTTCCGTACCGGCGCCGGCATCGTGGTCGACTCCGACGCCGGCCGCGAGCTCGACGAAACCCGCGCCAAGGCCCGCGGCCTGCTGCGCGCACTCGGAGCCGCCGGATGAGCGCGCTGGCAACCGCCATCTACCGCGGCCGCGAGCGCGTGCCGGCCCTGGATCCGGCCGACCGCGGCCTGGCCTACGGCGACGGCCTGTTCGAAACCATGCGCGTGTCTGGCGCCGCCGTGCCCTGGTGGGATGCGCACCTCGCGCGGCTGGCGCACGGCGCGCAGCGGCTGGGCATTCCCAAGCCGGACACGGCCTGGCTGGCGGAAGCGGCCGCAGCGCTGCTGGCCGATGCGCCGTCCGAAGCCGTGCTGAAACTGGTGCTCACGCGCGGCGTCGGCGGGCGCGGATACGCCGCGCCGGAAACGCCGCAGCCCACGCTGCTCCTGTCCGTGCACCCGCTGCCGGCCCCCTTCGACGGCCCGCTCACGCTGCGCTGGTGCGACACCCGGCTGGCGCTGCAGCCGCGGCTGGCTGGCCTCAAGCACCTCAACCGGCTGGAGCAGGTGCTGGCGCGCGCCGAATGGAACGATGCCGCCATCCACGAGGGCCTGGTGCTCGACGCCGCCGGCCGCGTCACCTGCGCCACCGCCGCCAACGTGTTCGCGTTCATCGGCGGCCGCTGGCTCACGCCCGCGCTGCACGAAGCCGGCGTGGCCGGCATCGCCCGCGGCTGGGTGCTGGCGAACGCACCCGGCGCGCAGGAGGCCGAACTGCGACCCGCCGACATCGAATCGGCCGGGGCGCTTTTCCTGTGCAACGCCGTGCGGGGTATCCTGCCGGTCGGCCGCCTGGGCTCGATCGACTGGGCGCCGCATCCGGCGCTCGACGAGCTGCGCCGGCGGCTGCGCCGCGACGTGCCGGCGTTCTGACGGGAGTTGGTTTTGGCGAAGAAGTCCTCGCACAAGGTGCTCAAGGCGACGGTGGCGCTGTTGCTGCTGGTGGCGGTCGCCGTCGGCGGCTGGCTCTGGCAGCGTTACGACGCCTTCGCCACCACCCCGCTCGCCGTGGCCGGCACCGAACGCATCCTCACGGTGGAACGCGGCGACGGCTTCCAGGACATCCTGGACAAGCTGCGCGGCCTGGGCGTGAGCGAGGGCCACGACCTGGAATGGAAGGCGCTGGCGCACGAGATGCAGGTGATGTCGCGACTGCAGGTCGGCGACTACACCATCCGCCACGGCATCACCCCGGCCCAGCTGCTGCGCAAGCTCGAGAGCGGGCAGGTGATCCAGCACCGCTTCACCCTGGTCGAAGGCTGGAACCTGCGCGACCTGCGGGCCGCCCTGGCCAAGGACGAGGTGCTGGTGCAAACCCTGCCTGCTCTCGACGACGCCGCGCTGATGAAGGCCCTGGGCCGCGAGGGCGTGCACCCCGAGGGTCGCTTCCTGCCCGAGACCTACCACTTCACCCGCGGCATGAGCGACGTGGACCTGCTGCGCCGCGCCGCGCTGGCCATGGACAAGGCCCTGGCCGACGCCTGGGCCATGCGCGACGCCGGCCTGCCGCTGGAAACGCCGGACGAACTGCTCACCCTGGCCTCGATCGTCGAGAAGGAAACCGGCAAGCCGGCCGAGCGCCCCGAGATCGCCGGCGTGTTCGTGCGCCGCCTGAAGCTGGGCATGCGCCTGCAGACCGACCCGACCGTCATCTACGGCATGGGCAGCGCCTACGACGGCAACATCCGCAAGCGCGACCTCACCACCGATACGCCCTACAACACCTACACCCGCGGTGGCCTGCCGCCCACGCCCATCGCCATGCCTGGTCGCGCCGCGCTTGTCGCGGCGGCCAAGCCGCAGCCGGGCGACACGCNNGCGCGCGCGGGGTGTTCGTCAGCATCGAAGGCGGCGAGGGCGCTGGAAAATCCACCGTCATCGCCGCGCTGCACGCGGTGCTCGCCGAGGGTGGCCGCGAGGTGGTGGCCACGCGCGAACCGGGCGGCACGCCGGAAGGCGAGGCCATCCGCGAACTGCTGCTCAGCCCCGGCCAGCACCTGGTACCCGAGGCCGAGCTGCTGCTGATGTTCGCGGCGCGCGCGCAGCTGGTGCGGCGGGNNGCGGCGCCGCGGTGCTGGCCGACCGTTTCACCGATGCCAGCTTCGCCTACCAGGGCGGTGGCCGCGGCCTGGACACCGGCCACATCGCCGAGCTCGAGCGCTGGGCCGCGGGCCTGCGCCCGGACCTGACCTTCCTGCTCGACGTGGGCGTGGCCCAGGGCCTGGCGCGCGCGCGTTCGCGCGGCGGCGAGCCCGACCGCATCGAACGCGAGCGCGAGGACTTCTTCGAACGCGTGCGTGCCGCCTACCTGGCCCGCGCGAAGGCGGAACCGCAACGCTTCCGCGTGATCGACGCCAGCCAGCCAGCCGACGCGGTGCGCGAGGCGGCCGTGGCGGCGCTGCGCGACTGGCTGCGGCAGCGCGCATGAGTTCGCTGGCGCCCTGGCAGCAGCGCGTGCTCGACAAGGCCCTGGCCAGCCTCGCCGAGGGCCGGCTGGGCCACGCCCTGCTGCTGGTGGGACCGGAGCGCCTGGGCAAGCAGGCCGTGGCCGAGCTGCTCTCGAAGCGCCTGCTCTGCGGCAGCCCCGGCGCCGACGGCCTGGCCTGCGGCCGCTGCCGCGGCTGCCAGCTGTTCGCGGCCGGCACCCACCCCGATTTCCGCGGCGTCAGCTTCATCCCCAATGAAAAGGGCGACAAGCTGCGCAGCGAGATCGTCGTCGACCAGATGCGCGAGCTGGGCCAGTGGTTCGCGCTGACGCCGCAGCTCGGCGGCGCGCAGGTGGCGCTTATCCACCCGGCGCACGCACTCAACACCGCCGCCGCGAATGCCTTGCTCAAGACGCTGGAGGAACCCGCGCCAGGTCGCTACCTGCTGCTGGTGAGCGATCGCCCGGGCGTGCTGCCGGCCACCATCCGCAGCCGCTGCCAGCGCCTGGAGTTCCGGCTGCCGGCGCGGGAAGAATCGGAGGCCTGGCTGAGTTCGCAGGGCCACGGCCCGCAGGCGCTGGCCAGGGCCCTGGACGCCGCGCGCGGCCACCCCGGCCTCGCCGCCCACTGGCTNNTGCGCAACGAGGTGCAGTCCGACCTCAACGCCCTGGCCGACGGCCGCAAGCCGCCGGTGGAGCTGGCCCAGGCCTGGCTGGGCGACGACCACGCGGCCCTGCGCCTGCGCTTCGCCGCCGAACTCGCGCTCGACGGCATTTCGGCCCGCCTGGCCGGCACGCCGGCGCCCGGCTTGACCCTGCCGGGCGATTTCCAGAAGCTTTCGGCGTGGTTCGACGGCATCAACCGCGCGCGCGACCAGCTGCGCGTGCCGGCCCTCCGCCATGACCTGGCGCTGGCCGCACTGCTGCTCGAATGGCGTAGCATGTTCAAGGACACGACGGCGGCGAGGGCAGGGCGATGATCGGAGGCGGCGCGGGCGCAAGGCAGGGCATCCTGTCCCTGGCCATCAAGGACAAGGCGTCGCTGTACAACGCCTACATGCCCTTCGTGAAGGGCGGCGGCATCTTCGTGCCCACCACCAAGCGTTACGCGCTCGGCGACGAGGTCTTCATCCTGCTTTCGCTGATGGAAGAGAAGGACCGCCTGCCCGTGGCCGGCAAGGTCGTCTGGATCACCCCGGCCGGTGCCCAGGGCAACCGCACCGCTGGCATCGGCGTGCAGTTCGCCGACAGCGCCGAGGCCGAAACCGTGAAGGGCAAGATCGAAACCTTCCTGGCCGGCACGCTCGAGGCCGACAAGCCCACGCACACCATGTGACGCACGCACCCAGGCGCGAAGCGAACGAAGGCCCCGGTGATCCCGGGGCCTTCGCGTTTCCGGGCCTCAGCCCATGCGCCCGCTCAGCCACAGGCCGAGCAGCAGGCCNNGCCGAGCGCGATGCCGGCGATGGCGCCCCAGCGGCCGTTGCGGCGCTCGCGCGCCTGGCGGGCCGCGGCGCCCACCGGGTCGAGCTCGCGCTCGCGCGCCCGGCGTCGTTCCAGGATGTTGGGCAGCCACACGGCGCAGCTGACCGTGATGCCCACCATGAAGCCCACCGAGAGGGCGAAATGCGGGATCCAGCCGGGGATCTTCGCCAGCGCCACGATGCCCAGGCTGAAGCCAACCACCAGCCCGGACATCACCAGTGCATAAGCCAGGATGCCTCGGCGCTCCTCGTCGTCGAAGGGCGCACGCAAGTACTGGCGGATGCCCATCCAGATGCCGAGCAGGCCGCCGCCAATGCCGATCGCCGCGCCGCCCAACGCGCCCACGCCGACCTTGGCCAGGCCCTTGGCCCCGCCCAGCGCGCCGACGCTGAGCGCGGTGGCTGCCGCGGCGGGCGGCGCCGCGGTGGTCAATGCAATCGCCACCGCCGTGGTGAAGGCGGCGCCCGGCGCGGTGGACTTCGCGAATTCGCCCAGGCGCTGCAGCAGCTCCTCGCGCACGCGTTCGCGGGCACGCGACAGCCGCTTGCGCACCGCGGCGTCCTGCAGGCCCAGCAGGCCGGCGACCTGGCGCGAACTCTGGCCCTCGCGGTAGTAGAGCAGCAGTACCTCGCGCGATTCTTCCGGCAGGCTGTCGATGACCGCGGCGGCCACGGCCTGCTGCTCGAGTTCGGCGGCGTGTTCGGCCGGCTCCGGGTGCGGGTCGGCCACCTGGGCCAGCAGCAGTTCGACGTCGCCGGCCGGCTCGCGGCGGCGGACCTGGGCGCGCAGGTGGTCGCGGGCCAGGTTGCGGGTGATCTGCCGCAGCCAGGGCAGGAAGCTGTCGGGGTTCTTGAGCCGGCGCAGGTTCTGCCAGGCCGACAGGAACGCTTCCTGGGCCACGTCCTCGCTGGCCGGCACGTCGCGCACGATGGCCAGCGCGATGGAAGTGACCGTGCCCTGGCAGGCCGCGACGATGCGGCCGTAGGCGTCCCGGTCGCCGCGCGCGGCGGCCGGGAGGTGGGCATGGACCAAGCTGTCGAGGACGTCGGTGCTCATGGGGCGCTCCGTGGGATGGTAAACCCCAGGACGCCCCGGCGCGCCGGATGTGACCGGCCTTATTCGGGCGCGGTGCCGTACTTGGCCCGCATGAAGTTCACGTACAGCCAGCCGTAGCGCTGGTACCAGTCGCGGTTGCCGAAGTGCTCGGCCTCGCACTGGCCCAGCTTCTTCATTGAACGGTCGATTTCGAACAGGTAGTCGTTGGCCTTGCGGGTGTAGGTGCGCTTGAGGTCGGCCACGGCTTTTTCGATCTGCGGCTTGCCGCCCAGCGACCAGGACAGCCCGGCCACGCCGTGCACGCCCGAACTGCTGTCGCCGAAGGCCATGGCCGAATTGGCCATGCGCACGTTGGCGGCGGTGATGCAGCGGGCGCGTTCGATGTAGAAGCGGTTGAAGTCGATGGCGCGCACGGCGTCGCCGTAACACTGCATGCACTCGCGCGAGTCGGCGCACTGCGAGGGCACCATCGGACCGGCGTCGGCGGTGTAATTGGCGCCGCAGTCGGCCTCGCGGTCGTCCAGCGACTGCCAGTCGTCCCAGGCCTGCGTGGCGTCGTCGTAGATGTCGAGCGCCTCGTTGATGTTTTCGATCCGCTCGTCGATGTCCTCGCGCGGATCGTCGTCATCTCCGTC
The DNA here is from genome assembly GCA_003497545.1 of Arenimonas sp. Classification (GTDB taxonomy): domain Bacteria; phylum Pseudomonadota; class Gammaproteobacteria; order Xanthomonadales; family Xanthomonadaceae; genus Arenimonas. The sequence goes on from DNNT01000298.1 coordinate 6,493, forward strand.
GTCGTCGCCATCGTCCTCGTCGTCACCGGTATCGCCGAAGCCGGCGAGGCCGGTGCCGGTGGGGCTGGCGAACACGGTGGGGACCAGGCCCAGCATCAGCAGGGCCAACAGCCAGGGGCGCAGGTTCATGACGGCTTCCTCCGCAGCACGAGGATGGCGAGCAGCACGATGCCGACGCCGAGCAGGCCGGCGATCAGCCACAGCACCAGCGAACCGGAGCCGCCGCTTTCGACGGTCTCCTCGAATTCACTGGCCTTGACCACCACCGGGCGCATTTCGGGCTTCACTTCGTCGCCCACCCACACCAGCAGGCGGTAGGCGGTGCCGGCTTCCGGGGCGCTCACGGTGGCCTGGAATTCGCCTTCGGTGCGGATCCTGAACTTGAGGATCCCGCCCTCGGTTTCGCCTTCGCGCAGCGGCTGGTTCCAGGCGTATTTCGACAGCTGCAGGCGCACGTCGTCGCCCTCGCGCACGGGGCGCAGCAGCACGGTCACCGGCATCATCGCGGTCAGGCCGTCGACCAGGAAGCGGTGGCCGTCGGGCCCGGCCTTGCCCTTCACCACCACGGCGCGGCCGGCGCGCAGGCCCTCCATGGGCTTGGGCTCGAGCCGGATGATGTTGGGCTTGGGTGGGTCCGCGGCGGCAGCCATCGCAGGCGCCAGCAGGGCGCAGGCCAGCAGGCCGGCGAACGGGACTCGGAACAGCGCGTGGACCATGGGCGTCTCCGGGGGCGACCGACCAGGCAAACCCGCCCCGGGGGCGGGCGGTGGCCCGAGTCTACGCCCGTCCCTGCGCCGGTGCGCGGCTCAGCCGGCGAGCTGGCGGATGATCAGCAGCGCGGCGCCGGCGGCGGCCGCGCCCAGCAGGGCCAGGCGGATCTTGTTCATGCGCGCCCGCGGGTTCACGGCGGGCTTGTCGCGGAACTGCAGGTTTTCCGGCAGGTAGGACGGACCCCGGGTGGCCTCGAGCAGGCCGGCCTCATGCAGGATTTCGCGCGCCCGCTTGAAGTCGTCCGGGCGCAGCACCCACAGCGCCGGCTGCTGGCTGGGGTCGTGGTCCTTGGCCGAATAGCTGAATTCGCGGCGGCTGGTGCCCTTCCAGCTGCGGCCCTGGGTGATCTTGGTGGCGATGCCGGCCTCGTTGAGCATGCGCTCGACGCCTTCGACGTTTTCCAGCCGGGTGGAAGTGAATACCTGGCGCATCAGCGGGCCACCCAGGCTTCGGGCAGGACGCGGATCAGGCCTTCCTGCGCGGTGGAAGCCACCAGCCGGCCGTCGCGGGCGTAGATCTGGCCGCGGGCCAGGCCGCGCGCGCCCTGGGCGCTGGGGCTGTCGAGCGAATAGAGCAGCCAGTCGTCGGCGCGGAAGGGGCGGTGGAACCACATGGCGTGGTCGAGCGAGGCCATCTGCACGTTCGGCTGGTAGTAGCTGATGCCGTGCGGGAAGGTGGCGGTGCCGAGCAGGTGGAAGTCGGACGCGTACGCCAGCAGCGCCTGGTGCAGGATCGGCGAATCGCCCACTTCGCCGGTGAGGCGGAACCAGACCTGCTGGTAAGGCGGGCGCTTGGGCGGCTTCACCTCGTCGCGCGGGTAGACCGGGCGGATTTCGAACGGGACCATGCGCGACAGCCAGCGCTGCGCCTTGGGCGGCAGCTGGGCCAGCTGTTCGGCGGTGGGCGCGGGCACCGGCTCGATGTCCTCGGGCGCCGGCACCTCGGGCATGCCGAGCTGGTGCTCGTTGCCCGGTTCGCTTTCCTGGAAGGAAGCGGCGAACACGAAAATGGGCTTGCCGTGCTGGATGGCGGTGACGCGGCGCACCGAGAAGCTGTTGCCGTCGCGGGTGCGGTCGACGTCGTAGACGATCGGGTGCTCGACGTCGCCGGCGCGCAGGAAATAGGCGTGGATCGAGTGCACGTGGCGGTCGTCGGCCAGGGTCTGCTGGGCGGCCGACAGGGCCTGGCCCAGCACCTGGCCGCCGAAGACGTACTTGGTGCCGATGTCGCGGCTCTGGCCGCGGAACAGGTTGTCTTCGAGGCGCTCGAGGCGCAGCAGGTCGACCAGTTCGGCGGCGACGGATGCGGTCATGGGGACTCCGGGGTTCAGCCGCCGATTATAACCGCGGCGGGCCGCCGGGCCGGGGTTCAGGGGCGGATGCGCTGGAGCTTCACGGCGTCGAGCACCTTCGACCAGGGGAAACGCGGCCCCGGGTCGCGCTTGCGGAACACCATCTGGTGCAGGTTGTCGCTGGCGGGCACCTGGGCCAGGTCGAGGTCCTCGTGGCCGGCGATGAATTCCAGCGCCGGCAGCTCGCGTTCAAGCTTGCCCAGCAGTGCCAGCAGCGAGGCCACCTGCGCGTCGGTGTAGGGCTCGTCCATGGCCTGGCGGCGGGAATCGAGCCAGTCCGGGTAGCGGCCCCGGTTCACCAGCTCGATGCCGACCGAGCGCTCGTTGTAGCTGCGGGTGTGGTGGGCGACGCGGTCGGGCTTCACGAACACGTGGATGCTGCCGTCGCGGTCGATGTAGTAGTGGCCGCTGTTGCCGGTGCCGCTGTCATAGATCTCGCGCTCGCCGTACTGGCGCGCGGTGTCGAGGTCTGGCAGCTCGGTGCAGTGGATCACCACCAGGTCCACCTGGGCCAGCGGGCGGGCCTCCAGGCGGTGCTCGTAGGGCAGGGGCCAGTCGTGCAGGACGGGCTCGGGAGGCAGGTCGGGGGTCATGCCGCATGCTAACATCGCGGCCGTTTCCGGAGCCCCCCGATGCCTTTTCCCGCCGACTCCGCGCTAGGCGCCCTGATGGCCACGCTGCCGCGCCCCGGCCGGGTTAGCTGGCTGGGCCTGCGCACCGCCCGCGACGTGCCCATGCGCGAGGTCGAGGCCGCCGAGGCCGTGGCCGGCAAGGGCCTGCTGGGCGACCGCTACGCCAGCACCAGCGGCAAGCGCGGCATCACCCTCATCCAGGCCGAGCACCTGCCGGTCATTGCCGCGCTGGCGGGGCTGGAGTCGGTCCTGCCCGCCACGCTTCGCCGCAACCTGGTCGTGTCGGGCCTGCCGCTGGTGGCGCTGAAGGGCCGGCGTTTCCGCATCGGCGAGGCCGTGTTCGAAGGCACCGGCGACTGCGACCCGTGTTCGCGCATGGAAGCGGCGCTGGGTGCGGGCGGCTACAACGCCATGCGCGGCCACGGCGGCCTGTGCGCGCGCATCGTCAGCGGCGGCCGCATCGCCGTCGGCGACCTGCTGGTGCCGGAGGACGCCGCGTGAGCGGCCACGTCATCATTTCGCACGGCCTCGAAAGCGGCCCCGACGCCACCAAGGCCACGGCCCTGGCGCGCGCCGCCGGCGCCCTGGGCTGGACCCACGAACGCCCCGACTACCGCGACCTCGACGTGCTCGGCCCGCTGGGAGACGTCAAGGCCCGTATCCGCCGCCTCGCCGAACGCGCCCACCTGGCCACGCGCAAGCCGCTGGTGCTGGCCGGTTCGAGCATGGGCGCCTATGTTTCCGCGCATGTCTCGCGCGAGGTGCCGATCGCCGGCCTGTTCCTGATGGCGCCGCCGATCGCGCTGGAAGTGGAACCGCGTTACCTGCGCGCCGCCATGGTGCCCACGCGCATCGTGCACGGCTGGGAAGACGAGCTGATCCCGGCCCAGGACGTGGTGCGCTGGGCGCAGCGGCGCCAGGACCACCTGGTGATGGTGCCCGACAGCCACCGGCTGGCGGCGCACGTCGAGTTCTGCGCCGAGGAATTCGGCCGCTTCCTGCAGATGCTGTCGGCGTGAAGTTCTTCGTCGCCTGCGCCAAGGGCCTGGAGTACCTGCTGGCCGACGAACTGGTCGCGCTGGGCGCGGAGAAATCGAGCGCCGCGCTCGCCGGCGCCAACGCCGAGGGCGAGCCGGAAGCGGCTTACCGCGCCGTGATGTTCTCGCGCCTGGCCAGCCGCGTGCTGTGGCCGCTGGCGGAATTCGAATGCGCCAACGAGCATGACCTCTACCAGGGCGTGCACGCCATCGACTGGACCCGCCACCTCGACCCCGAGGGCACGCTGGCGGTGGACGCGCACGTCTCCGGCCCCGGCCTCACGCACGAGCGTTACGCCGCGCAGCGCGTCAAGGACGCCGTGGTCGACCGCATGCGCGCCGCGCACGGCGTGCGTCCCTCGGTGGACACCGACGCGCCCGACCTGCGCCTGAGCCTGGTGGTGCGCAAGGGCCGCGCCATCGTCTCGGTGGACCTCGGCGGCGGCCCGCTGCACCGCCGCGGCTGGCGCCAGTCGCAGGGCGAGGCGCCGCTGAAGGAAAACCTCGCCGCCGGCATGCTCATCCGCGGTNNCGCGGTGGCTGGCCGAAACTCTATGCCGAAGGGGGCGCGCTACTCGACCCCATGTGCGGCAGCGGCACCCTGCTGGTCGAGGGCGCGCTGATGGCTGCCGACGAAGCCCCGGGCCTGCGTCGCCTGGCCGGCACCTTGCCCACCCGCTGGCGCCAGTTCGACGAGGCGCTGTGGTCGCGCATCGAGCTGGAAGCGCGCCAGCGTGCCGAAGCCGGGCGCGCGGCGCTGCGCCCGGTGTTCTTCGGCGCCGACCTCGATCCGAAGGCGCTGCAGGCGGCGGTGGCGAACGCCGACCGCGCCGGCGTGGCCGATGTCATCCGGCTCGACCGCGGCGACATCCGCGCGCTGAAGGCGCCGCCAGTGGCGCGTGGCCTGGTCGCCTGCAATCCGCCCTACGACGCGCGCCTGGCGGCCGATCCGGCGCTCTACCGCGCGCTCGGGGACGCCCTGCGCGCCGCAGTGCCCGAGTGGCGCGCGGTGCTGCTGTGCGGCTCCGACGAACTCGCGCACGCCACCGGGCTGCGTGCCGCCAAGCGTTACGCCTTCTTCAACGGCGCGCTCGAGTGCAGCCTGGTGCTGTGCGACCCGGTGCAGCCGCCGGCGCGCGCCCCGCGCGAGGCGCGGCCGCTGGGCGAGGGCGCGCAGATGGTGGCCAACCGCCTGCGCAAGAACCTCAAGCATTCGCGCTCGTGGCGCGAGCGCGAAGGCGTCACGTGCTTTCGCGCCTACGACGCCGACCTGCCGGAATATTCGGCCGCCATTGATGTGTACGCCGAGGACGGCGGCGAGGCCCGCACCTTCGTGCACGTGCAGGAATACGAAGCGCCCGCCAGCATCCCNNCATCCCGGAAGCCGACACCAAACGCCGCTTCGGCGAGCTGCTCGACGCGGTGCGCGACGTGTTCGCGGTGCCACCGGGCCAGGTGGCCATCAAGACCCGTGCGCGCGGCAAGGGCGGCAGCAAGTACGGGCGCATGGACCAGCGCGGCGAGTTCGTGGCCGTGCGCGAGGGCGCCGCGCGCCTGTGGGTGAACCTGTTCGATTACCTCGACACCGGCCTGTTCCTCGACCACCGCCCGGTGCGCCTGCGCATCGGGCGCGAATCGGCCGGCAAGCGTTTCCTGAACCTGTTCGGCTACACCGGCGCGGCCAGCGTGCACGCGGCGGTGGGCGGCGCGGCGGAAACCACCAGCGTCGACCTGTCCGGCACCTACCTGGAATGGGCCGGCCGCAACCTCGCGCTCAACGGCGCCACCGGCCGCCAGCACCGCCTGGTGCAGGCCGACGCCATGGCCTGGCTGGAGGCCGACCGCGGCCAGTACGAGCTGATCTTCTGCGACCCGCCGACCTTCTCGAACTCCGCCCGCGCCGACGATTTCGACACCCAGCGTGACCACGTGCGCCTGCTGCGCGCGGCCGTGGCCCGGCTGGCGCCGGGCGGCCTGCTGCTGTTCTCGAACAACTACCGCCGCTTCAGGCTCGACGAAGCGGCGGTGGCGGAATTCGCCGAAGCCCGCGAAATCAGCCGCGACACCATCGCGCCCGACTTCGAGCGCAACCCGCGCATCCACCGCTGCTGGGAAGTGCGGCGGCGCTGATCCCGCCGGTTACTCGCCCTGGGTCGTGGCTTCGGCCTTGATGCGACCCTTGGGTTCGTTGCGGCCGGTGGCTTCGAAATACTCGGCGTCGTCGATGCGCTCCACGCGCTGGATGCGGCAGCGCTCGCGCCCGACCACCACGTACTCGCCCACGTGCCCGCAGATGCGGTTGCTGACGTGGTCGCCGACGAAGTGCAGGTCCGGCGAGGTGCCCAGCGACAGGCACAGCTCCGAGAGCCGGATGCGGTACTTGCGGCGGCCGGCGTCCACCAGCAGTTCNNTAATCCCAGCCGCGCGCGAAGGCCGGGTCGAAACATTCGCTGGGATGCACGATCGCGCGCTTGCCCGGGCTGTCGGGCGTGGCGGGTCCGGGCAGGCTGGCGCAGGCGGCCAGCGACAGGGAGACGAGCGTGGTCAGGACGAGCGGGGCGTGACGCATGGCAGTGGCCTCGGGCGGGGGATGCGAGCCAGTCTCGGACGGCGACGATTAACCTGTCCGAAACGCTTTCCGGAGCATTATGCTGTGGATATGAACCGAAGTGCCCCCACCGCCCTGGCGCACACCTGGACCTTCTTCCGCCAATGGCTGAAGAACCCGCTGGGCATGGCGGCCATTTCTCCTTCGAGCCGCCAGTTGGCCAGGCAGATGATGTCCGAACTGCCGCGGGGCGCGCGCCGGGTGGTCGAACTCGGCGGCGGCACCGGCGTGTTCACCCGGGCCCTGCTCGACAGCGGCATCGCGCCCGCCGACCTGCTGGTGCTCGAGCTCAACGAAGAATTGCACCAGCACCTGCAGCGCCATTTCCCCAACGTGCAGGTCGCCTGTGCCGACGCCCGCGATCTGGCCGACGTGGCTTCGGCGCGAGGCTTCGGTCCCGAGGCGCCGGTCGATGCGGTGGTGTCGGGCCTGGGCCTGCTGTCCATGCCCAAGGCGACGCAGCAGGCCATCCTGACCGCGGCCTTCGACTGCCTGCAGCCGCAGGGGCGCTTCGTGCAGTTCACCTATGGCCCGGCCAACCCGGTGGCCAGGGAAGTGCTGGAGGCGCTGGACCTGAACGCGCGGCGCGGCAGCTTCACCTGGTGGAACGTGCCGCCGGCGACGGTTTACGTGTATTCGCGGCGCGTCTNNCTCGCGCGCCATCCCCCCGCGCTCGATGCGCTGAGGCAAGTCCGGCGCGCCCCGGGGGACGCGCCGGACCGCGGCCTTACTGGCCGGTCTTGATGGTGGTCCAGGCGCGCACGCGCTCGCGGGTGGTTTCCGGCGGCAGCGTCACCGGGTCCACCAGCTTGGCCAGCACCTCGGCGGGCGGGTACACGCCCGGGTCGCCGGAGATTTCCGGGTCCACCAGCGGCGTGGCCGCGGTGTTGGGGCTGGCGTAGGCCACGTAGTTGGTGATGCCCGCGGCCACTTCCGGCTTGAGCAGGTAGTCCATCAGCGCATGCGCGTTGTCGGCGTGCGGCGCGTCCTTCGGAATGGCCATCAGGTCCACCCAGCGCACGGCGCCTTCCTTCGGGATGATGTACTGGATCTCGACGCCGTTGCCCGATTCCTCGGCGCGGTCGCCGGCCAGGAACACGTCGCCGGAATAACCCATGGCCAGGCAGATGTCGCCGTTGGCCAGGT
>DNNT01000298.1:14060-16119 GCA_003497545.1 Arenimonas sp.
CTTCCTTCACCTTGGCCACGTTGATGCCCAGGCCCGTGGTGCCCCACATGTAGGGCAGGGCGTGGGCATTGCCCGGGTCGACGTCCTGCAGGCCCTGCAGCAGGCCGGCATCGAGGTTGCCTAGGTTGGAGAGCTTGGACTTGTCGAGCGGCGCGTACACGCCGGCCTGGATGTGGCGCTGCGCGAACGGGCGCGCCGACGGGAACACCAGGTCGTAACCGGAGGCGCCGGCCATCAGCTTGGCCTCGAGCATCTCGTTGTTGTCGTAGACGTCGTACACCACCTTGATGCCNNGCGATGTAGTCGGACCAGTTGTAGACGTAGACGACCTTCTCGCCCTGCGCGGGCGCATCGGCGGCGGGTGCCGCGGCGGTGGCGGGCGGCTCCGGCGACTGGCTGCACGCGGCCAGCAGGAGGGCGGAAGCGATCAGGCTGTAGCGCAGGATCATGGTCGGCTCCGTAGGTTCGGGCCTGCCATGGTCGGCGCGGGGGAGGGGGCTGTCAACGCGCGCCGCGGGCGCGCCGGCGCGGCTCAGCGCGCGGAAGGCCACTCGCTGGCCAGCAGGCCCATCAGCACGCTGTCCTGCAGCTCGCCGGCCACCTGCCAGCGCTGGCGCAGGTAACCCTCGCGGCGGAAGCCCAGGGCCTCGAGCGTGTTGAGCGAACCCTGGTTGCGCGGGTCCACGTCGGCTTCGAGGCGGCGCAGGCCGAGCGGGCCGAAGGCGTGGTCGAGCAGCACCGTCAGCGCCTCGCGGGCATAGCGGCGGCCCCAGTGTTCGCGGGCCAGGGCGAAGCCGAGTTCGGCGCGGCCCTGGGCGTGGTCGATGGCATAGAGCGTGGCGGTGCCGATCACCTGGTCATCGCCGCGCAGGGCGATGCCCCACTGGAACAAGTCGCCCTGTTCGAAGCCGCGATGGATGGCTTCCAGGTAGATGCTGGCCTCGTCCCGGTGCGGCCAGGCCACGTGGCTCCAGAAGCGCATGACTTCCGGGTCGGAGAAGACGGCGTAGAGGTCTTCCAGGTCCGCCGGCTCGATCCAGCGCAGCTGCAGGCGCGGGGCGACGAGCGTGGGGAGCCGGTCGGGCCCGGCCGGGGGCGGGCTGGGTGCGGTTCGGCTGCGGCGGGCAGTGGGCATGTCGCGCAGGGCCATGGGACTTCGGGGGGATGGGCTACCCGTTAGAACGCATGACGGGCCCCGGACCGGCCGCGCTTGCGCCCCGGGAGGCGCCCTGCAACCCTGCGTTGCGGGCTGCCGCCCTGATGCCAGGGCCGCACCGCCCCCATCATTCCCGCTATCCACCCGACCGGAGTCGCCCCATGAGTTCCACCGTCCGCCCCGTCCTGCGCACCCTGCGCGGCATGGCCGCCTCCGATGGCGCCGGCGTGAAGCTGACCCGCGTCATCGGCACGCCCCAGCTGCCGGACCTGGACCCCTTCCTGATGCTCGACGAATTCGGCACCGACCGGCCCGAGGACTACCTGGCCGGCTTCCCGGCGCACCCGCACCGCGGCTTCGAGACCGTGACCTACATGCTCGACGGCCGCATGCGCCACAAGGACAACCACGGCAACGAGGGCGTGCTGGTGCCCGGCAGCGTGCAGTGGATGACCGCCGGCCGCGGCATCGTGCACTCGGAGATGCCCGAGCAGGAAGAAGGCCGCATGCGCGGCTTCCAGCTCTGGATCAACCTGCCGGCCGCGCAGAAGATGACCGCGCCGCGTTACCAGGAGTACGGCCCCGAGCGTTTCCCGGACGTCGAGCTCGGCCCAGGCGCGCGCGCCAAGGTGATCGCCGGTGAAGCCGGCGGCGCCACCGGCCCGATCGTGCAGCCGGCCACCGACCCGATCTATCTCGATGTCGCGCTGCAGCCGGGTGCGCGCGTGGAGCAGGCGGTGCCCGCGGGGCACAGCGCCTTCGCCTACGTGTTCGAAGGCGCGGTGCGCATCGGTGAGGGCGAAACGGCGCGCAGCGTGCAGGCGCGCGAACTGGCGGTGCTGGGTCCGGGCGAGCGCGTGCTGCTCGAGGGCCTGTCGCCCGATTCGCGGGTGATCCTGGTGG
>DNNT01000205.1 GCA_003497545.1 Arenimonas sp.
CTTCGGACACTTGATGCGGCGGCAGGGCCAGCGTGGAAGGTGGCCAGCGTGAGAGTCCTCGCCGCCCGGCGGCGGGTGACGGATTGAGGCGAAAGGCTCTTCGCAACCCCGGACAGTCCGCTCAGGCGCCGGAGGTATCGGTGTGCCTGCCCCGAATCCAGCCTCGTCTTCGCGGTGGGGCCGGCGCCACGCCGGTGGGCAGAGAAGAACCAAAAAAAGACCCCGGCCGTAGCCTAGGCGTTCAATTAATGTGTTGATGGCCTAGTCCATCGGAACGGTCTCACCTAATCCCCCAAAGTCGATCCTGACTTTGGGGGATCTTTTTTGTCCGAACCCGGCCGGAACTGGAGCTGTGGCCCTTTGACGCGTTTGGGTCTCAGCGTCAATTTTCGAGGCCCTCGTCCGTGCGGTTTCGAGCGCATCTAGCCCGGCTCACGAGAACAGTCCGAGCGCCGGCAATACGAACGCGAACGCCGCACCGAGGGCAGTCGCCATCACTGCGGTTGCCCAAGTCCATGCGCTGAATCGACGCAACCTCATGCAGGTCTTTGCCAATGCGGGATCCGTGGGGCATGGCAGCGTCCTCGCCCGCCACAACATCCACCCGGAGAACGCGAGCGCCGAGCCGGCAACGCCAAACACCAGCCCCTTGTGCGCCGACAGCCACACCAGCTGGGGTACGGCCGTGACCAATCCGGCCAGCGCCGCGCCCGCCCCCAGCGCCACCATCACGGCCGGCAGTACGCAGCAGATCAGCGTGCCGCTAGCGGCGCCCAGCGCCATCAGGCTCAGTCCCAGGTTTCGCTTCAGTGGCGCCTGCAGCTCATTCATCGTCCGCCTCCCGGGTGACGCGGTCCCGGATGACCTGCAAAGGAACATCGCTGCGGCGGATGGCGACGACCGCATAGCCTGAGTCGGTGATCGCCTTGGTCAGTTCCTCGTCGGTCAGTTCCGCGCCTTCCTTGAGCGCCACTGCGACGATCCGGTTTTCCAGGCTGACAAAGACCTCGGCGGTTGCATCGAAGCCTTTGAGGGTTTTTTCGATCCCCTGGGCGCAAAACGCGCAGACCAGCCCGTTGACATCCATCTCGATGGTCTTGGCCGAGATTGCCGAAGCGGCGGTTATCAGGAGCAGGAACAAGGTGTTGATGAAGGTCTTCATGAGAATTCTCCGGGTCAGAAGTTGAACATGGCCATGGCTTGCAGCTTGCCGTCCGTGGTGGCACCGACCTCGACCCAGGTTCCGCCCTTGAACAGGCGAAGCAGCAGGGCGGTCTCGATGCCGTCGTACAAGCCATTGGTGTAGTGCCTACCCTGCAGGACGATCCAGGTGGCCAGGGTGTCGTAGTCGTGCTCGTAGGGGGCGATGCCCAATTGCAGCGTGTCGATGCGGTGCGAGAAGTAGTCGCTTTCCTGCAGGTCGGTCCGGAACGCGCTGTAGACGCGGCGGGTTTCATAGTCGACCTGGAAGCCCGCGCTGCGGGCCAAGGTGCTGCCCGCGAAGTCGCTGCCGGTGGCGCGGCCCAGCCCGCCCCAGACGAAGATGTTCGCCTGCGCGCCGGGCAGGTTCCAGCGCTTGGCCAGCAGGTTGCCCCGCACGTAGACGATGTCGCGCTCAAGAGCACCGTCTTCGCTCATCAGCTCGGTCCAACCGGCTCCGGCGGACCACCAGTAGCGTGGCGCGTAGAAGGCCTGCACCTCATTCATCGTGCCGGCGCCGTACTCGGCCATCACCGTGCTGCCGCGGGCGAAGGCAATGGGTTTTGCGGCCACAGGGGCCGCGGACAGGGCCAGCGCCAGCGCGCCCAGCCCGGGAAACAGGATTTTCATGGCAATGCTCCGTCGATCGCCGCATGGCGGCGGAACCTGCACGGGTGCGGGCAGGGCTCGGCAGAGTCAGGAGATCGGGGGGCGCAGATGCTCTTGATAAGGGGCGGCTGCAGGAATCGCCGCTTCCCAGGTACCGCCGTGCGCGTCGCGCGAAGTCATCGGAGGAACCCAGACCGAAACATTGGCCAGTGGCGCCGAAGCGCGGCAGTTGGCCGGGGCGCAGTCCGGCTGGGGGCAGCATCCCTCGTCACACGGGGGTTCGGCCTGGACCGAAGGTGTCGCATCGTGGCAAGGCATGGCATCAGCCACTGGCGCGAGAACAGTCCCGGCGTCGGTGTGTGGCATGGCCATGACCGGCGAGCCCACCAGCGCGATCGCCAGCAGGAGTCGCCCTGCCCATCCGATGAACCCAGGTGTCTTCATTGCGGCCCAGTCTAGATCACTGCTGTGACATCGGGGTCAAGGTGAAGTTCCCGGGCTACCCTCTCGCCGCAGAAGCGACCAGACAAAGGCCTGCTCGGCGCCTCCGGGAGTGACGTGGCGCTCACGGAACTGGTCGATCAGCCGGAACGCCGGCCCCAGCAGGGCCGCGACCTCCTCCGGAGAGCGGCGTGCCACGGTCAGCCCGCTGCATCGTTCCGGCCCGTCGGGGGCGAACCCACCGATCACCGCGTGACCGCCGGGCCGAAGCGCCCCCGCCGCCTGCTGGGCGTAGCGAAAGGCGCCCCCTGCATCGGTGAGGAAGTGGGGTTCAGCCGAGATACGTGTAAAAATGCCCCACAGAACTTGATTTCGTAATTGGAATCAGCCGTTTAGCGGATTTTTTGGGCTTGGGATTGCCGTCGCCCGTGTTGCCATGTTCAGGCCGCAACTGAGCAAGCAACTGCTCCAGCGTGTCGAGACGTACGCCTGCCCGTAGCGATTCGACCTCTACGCCGGCCCAGTGGTGTTCCGCCAAAGTGCGACGGACGCGGACAACCACAGCGTGGCCAAGATGGCCGCACTCTATGTGCAGGATCAGATCGAATTCTCGCCGCAATGGCAGGCAATTGTGGGCGTCCGCTACGACCGCTTCGAGGCGGATCTGCTGAACCACCGCAACGGCACCTCGCTGTCGAGCACAGATGACCTGGTCTCGCCACGGGCCGGTCTGATCTACAAGCCGCAGGAAAACGTCTCCGTTTACGCGAGCTACACCATCGCCTACGTGCCCCGTGTCGGCGAGCAGTTGGCGTCCCTGACTGCCAGCAACCGGGCCCTGGATCCGGAGAAGTTCACCAATCGCGAGGTGGGCCTGAAGTGGGATCTGAATGAGAGACTGTCGGCCACCGCAGCGGTCTATCGATTGGATCGCACCAACGTCGCCATCACCGACCCTAACAACCCCGCGCAGTCGCTGTTGGTCGACGGCCAACGCATCCAGGGCGTGGAGCTGGGCTTGGCTGGCCAGGTGACGGACGCCTGGCAGATGATGGCCGGCTACGCCTATCAGGACGGCGAGGTTCAGACCCCGGGCGCGCAGGACGGCAACGAACTGGGTCAGGTGCCGAAGAATTCCTTCTCGCTGTGGAATCGCTACGACTTCACCCCGCAGTGGGGTGCGGGTCTGGGTGTCATCTACCAGGATGAGGTATATGTGTCCACGGACAATGCAGTGGTTCTGCCCAGCTTCACCCGTGTCGATGCCGCGGTCTTCTATACCATTAATCCGGGCGTGCGGTTGCAGCTGAACGTGGAGAACTTGTTCAACGAGGAATACTTCGCCTCGGCCCATAGCAACAACAACATCCTGCCCGGCTCGCCGCGGGCGGTTCGTCTGGGCGTCAACTTCCGGTTCTAAGTTTCCTTGCGTTCGATGGCGGGCGCCCTTTCCAAAGGGCGCTGGTCAGAGTGCAATGAGCGCTTCAGAGGAAGAGAAGACAAGCGCCGAATGGCCAAAGCCCACCACAGTGAGCGATCCGCCTATACGACCACGGAACGGCTAGTCTCTGCAGGGCTCAAGTCCACCGTGGCCAGTGTCCGCATTCTGGACAGGGTCAGTGGAACGCACACGGCGGTGACGCCGGACACAGTCTTCAATGCGTTGGCGGCTGGCGTTTGCAGCCGTGGCTCAGTCTATCGAACGCTGGCCGAATTGCACCGGGCCGGCCTGCTAGACCTCTATCGGCTGGGCAACGGCAGTGCCGCGTATGCCCCTCATGATGATCGCTTGCGTGCGATCGTGACCTGCACGTGCTGTGGTTGCACCAAGATCATTGAGGATCCGCAGCCGGGTGAATGCGTGCAGGATGCGGCCCGGCGCATGGGCTTTCGACTGGATCCGGCGCCGCTCTATTTGAACGGTACTTGCACACGTTGCCAAGCTCGGCGCATCCCGTCGGCCCGAACCACCTATGCCAAGCGCCGCCGCGCCGTGAAAGCGGAGTAGCCCAGCGGCCATAAGCCACCGCATCGCGACTACAACACGCCTGCGATCAATCCCAGGGCAGCCACGAAGAGCGAAGCGGCCACCAATCGCTGGAGGCCAGGCATCGTCATCTGCTTGAGAAAGCGGTTGCCAACAAACGCGCCGAGGAAGGCCGAGAGGATGGCTGCCGTCAGCAGCCGGTAGTCCAAGCCATCACCCACATGGGCCAACGACCGGGCGTAGACGCCCAAACGCGACACATCGACCAGCACGGCGGTGACGACGCCGGTGGCGATGAAGGCCGCTTTGGACAAGCCAGCGCGCACCAGGAATGCGCTGCGTAGTGCACCCTGCATGCCGGCCAGACCGCCGAAGAATCCGCTCAGCAGACCGCCGACCGGCATCCAGCTCGACGGGAATGTCAGGTTGCGCAATCGCGGCAACAACTCGAACAGCGCGAACACCAACAGCAATAGGCCGACGACCAGCTTCACCGGCGTCGCAGCCAATGCGTGTCCGAACGCCTCATAGCGGAACACCGGAGCTAGCTCAGTCAGCCATTGCAGCACCCAAGCACCCACCAGCGCGGCCACGATAGCCGGCAGGCCAAAGCGTAATACTGTCGGCCGGTGGGCATGGCGTCCGACCAAAGCCAATTTGAACAGTCCATTGAGCATGTGCACTACCGCCGTCATCGCGATCGCCTGCTCGATGGGAAAGAACAGCGCGAACGCGGGCAGCAGCAGCGTTCCCAACCCGAACCCTGAGAAGAAGGTCAGGCATGAGGCCAGCAGTGCGATGCCGCAGATGACAAGATAGGTCATGCCGCCTCCGTGTTTGAGCTACCCCAGCAGACTCGCCACCATCGATGCAGCCACGCACCACAGCACGATCCATAGCGCAGAGAGCCGAGCTGCCGCTAGCAACGCGAACCCGATGACGGCGATCGTGAAGTCGTGCCCACCGCGCACACCCTCGGTCCAGACTGGATCGTAGAACGCCGCAACCAGCAAGCCTACGACGGCCGCGTTGATGCCAGCCATCACGCTGGCCGCCCATGACCGCTGCGCCAGTTGCGCCCACACCGGAAGCACCGCCAGCAACAGCAGGAAGCCCGGCAGAAACACGGCCACCAACGCGACCGATGCGCCCACCGTTGCTGGCAGGCCCAGCGGCACCTCGGCGCCCAGAAATGCCGCTAGCGAGAACATCGGTCCCGGCACCGCCTGTGCAGCACCGTAGCCTGCCAGGAAGGTATCTGCACTGACCCAGCCAGTGTCGACCACGGTCTGCTGCAACAACGGCAGCACGACGTGACCACCGCCAAACACCAGCGCGCCAGCCTGGTAGAAAGCGGCTGCCAGCCCCACAGCGGTAGGCCCATTCGCAGGCGGCAGCATCAGCGCACCGCCTAGACCGACCAGGAAAACGGCCAGGAACACCGCCGCGCCGCGGTGGCCATAATGCACAGGGAAGACCGCGACGATGGGGGTGGCCGCATGTCGGCACAGCCACGGCCCGAGTATCCCGCCTAGCGCGATCGCGACCAGTTGCACCCAGGCATTGCCGGTAAGCACGACCAACGCGACGGTACCGGCGGCGATCAACGCGCGCGGCGCATCCGGCGCAAGCTGCCGCACCATGCCNNCACGACCACCGCGACCAGCTTCAAGCCATGGATGGCGGCTGCCCCCGCACCATGGCCAAGATACGGCGCGAGTGCGGCGAACCCGAACATCAGCAGCGCAGAGGGTAGCGTGAACGCGGCGAAAGCCGCCAATGCCCCACGCCAGCCGCCGCGGAACAGTCCAATTGCGAATCCCATTTGGCTGCTGGCTGGCCCCGGCAGGAACTGACACACTGCCAGCAGCTGTGCGAAATGGGCTTCNNTCCAGCCAACCGCGGCGTTGTACGAACTCCTCACGCAGATAGCCCAGGTGAGCGATCGGGCCGCCGAACGAGGTCAGCCCGAGTTTCAGAAAGGCTCGAAAAACTTCGGCAGTAGCGCCCGCCGGTCGTGCATCCGACATGGCGTCAGCGCGCATCGGCGGGCGGCAATGCCGCCGTCATGGCGGACAGGTCGGCCAGACCGAACTCGACTTCGATGCGGGCGATGCGCTCCAGTGCGTCATCGAAACCGTCCCGGCCGAAGGTGCGGTGTTCGATGTCTTCGAACTGCTCACCCATCTCCACGTAAGCGTGTTCGCCCAGCGCGGCCTTCCAGGCGGGAAACAGTTCCGTGTCTTCCCGAGCCGCGTGCGGTTCGTACATCCGTACGAAGCTCTCCAGAGCGGTTGCCAACCCGTCGGCATCGGCGCCCAGGGTGGTCTTCTTCGCCAGACGCTGTACGTAGTCGGTGATTTCGCGTCCGCGCTGGTGTTGTGCCAACAATACGTCGGGCAGCTTCGCCACCGGTGCCTTCAGCTTGCGCACTACCGGGAAGATGTGCGCTTCTTCGAGGGCGCGCTCGTGGTAGTCCTCGGCGAAGCCGCGGAAAAGGGCTGCAGTTTCGCCGAGTTCGACCAGCGGTAGCGATTTCGGTGCCTGGCGTGCGCGTCGTGCCGCTTCCCCATACACCAACAAGGCCCGACGGATGATGCCGTGTTCGCGCATCAGGTCCTCGTTGGCGCTGACTTCCTCGTCCGCCTCCTCCTCGGCCGCGGCATTCGGCGCGGCGATCAGCAGTCCCAGGCCAACGCCACCAAGGGAGGCAAGGAACTGGCGTCGTTTTGAATGGTCATTGGTCATGGCAGTTCTCCTAATTTGGCAGGCCGTGTTACGGAAAGGCGGCGACGATCCAGCCAACGGTCCAGCGACCAGCCTCCGCCGCCCACGATCAACAGGAAGATCAGGCTCAGCAACATCACCACATCGGTGCGGGCCTCGTGCTGTGCGCTCCAGAACCCGTAACGACTCATCTCGCGGACATGAAAGATCCACCAGTCCTGCCCGAGTAGGATCGGTAGCTTGGTCGAGAGCAACGCCACGATCATGGTGACGATCAGCGGAATCGTCGCCAGGCGCGTGGCCAGACCAAGCACGATCAACAGCCCGCACGTGAGTTCACCACGCCGACGAACGGACCGAAGAATTCCGGCCAGGGGATGCCGATGCCGGCAAACCGGCCAGCACCGAGGATCTCAGGGAACTGCAGCTTCTGCAGGCCTTCGGGAAAGAAAACCGCCAAGCCGACTGCCAATCGGATCAGGACGACGGCGGGGCTGTCATTCGTTGACCAAATCTTCATGCGCGAACTCCAATAGCAGTGGTTCTATCGAGCGTCGTTGGATACCGGCAACGGCAACGGCAGCGGCTCGCGAAACAGCGGCTGATCGTTGATGAAGGGCACCTGTTCGGCGGCGTGACAAGCCATGCATGCGCCCTTGGCGCGGGCGAAGGCCGGGCCGATCCGTTTGGGGTCCTGACTTTCCAGTGCTTCGTGCAGTCCGTTCCACGGCTCACCCAGGAACAAGGCCTCGGCGTTGGCTTGTCGCTTGGGGCGTTTCATCAGGCCTCCTTTGATCGTGGCCTGGATCTTCTCCCAGTGATAGGCGGCCAGCGGCCAGTTCCCGTCGCGCAGGGCCTGTTCAACGTGCTCATAGCGCTCGCCGACTTCCCACATTGGCTGGTCGAAGCCGCGCAGGTAGCGCTCAAGCCGCTCGTCCTTCGTGGCCTGGTCCGGCGCACCGGTCAGCCAGCCGTTGCCTCGTGCGGGCGTGGGTGCAGGCGGTGCCTGTTGGTTGCAGGCCGCGAGGGCCAACGCAAAGAGGATGGCAACGCACAAGGCGGCTGCGGCATACCGTGGCGTCATGAGGGTTCTCCGATGGTTGTGCGCCGACGCGAGCGTGAGCGCTGGGGGGGATGGCGATCGCCCTGAATGACCTCGCTGAACAACTCGCTGACCTGCGGCTTGACCGCTTCCAGCGCCGTTCGCCCTTTCGGGGTGGCACGGTAGTAACGGCGCATCGTCTTGCCGTTGCGTTCTTCCCGGGCCTTGAGATAGCCGCGTTCTTCCAGCCGGTGCAGCAGGGGGTACAGCGTGCCCGGACCTATGCGGTAACCGTGATGGCGCAGTTCGTCGAGCATGGCCTGGCCGTAGATTTCCCCTTCCACGGAGTGGTGCAGCACGTGAAGCGGAATCAGGCCGGCGAGGAGGAAGTCGTGTGTCATAATCGAATTTCAATATCGTATTCCAAGTATGTCAAATCGGCGTGTAGCCGTAAAGCCCCACCACTACCAGGAGGCCCGCCATGTCCCCTAAACACACCGACGAGTTCTTGCGTGCTGCGGCCGAGGCGCGGAGCCGGATTTCCGAGGTGGAGCCGGCCGAGGTCACCCGGTTGGTCGCCGACGGCGCCGTGCTGATCGATGTACGGGAACGGGATGAGTACGAAACCGGGCATATCGATGGCGCGCTGCTCTGCAGTCGCGATCAGTTGGAAGATGCGATTTCTGCCCTGGTGCCCGACAAGCACACGCCGATCATCTGCTACTGCGGCGGCGGCAATCGGGGTGCCCTGGCGGCCGATACACTGCAGCAGCTCGGGTATGACCAGGTCCACTCGGTCGTCGGTGGCCTGCGGCAGTATCGCAAGGCAAACCCGTAACCCCGATACGCTGCCCATCGCCGAGCTGGAGCACTACCTCGAAGCCGCCACCCGCGCGAACACGCGTCGCAGCTATGCCACCGCGCTCCGGCATTTCGAGATCGAATGGGGTGGCCACTTACCGACAACGCCAGACAGCGTGGCGCGCTACCTAGTGGATCAGGCCGGACAGTTCTCGTCCAATACACTGCGACAACGGCTTGCCGCACTGGCGCATTGGCACCGGGAGCACGGCTTCGTCGATCCGACGCGAGCGCCTTTGGTGCGCAAAGTGCTCAAGGGGATTCAGACCGTTCATCCGTCGGTGGAGAAGCAGGCCGAACCCCTGCAACTAACCCGCCTGGCCCAAGTGGATAGCTGGCTCAACAGCGCGATCGCGGCGGCACAAGAGCGCGATGATCGGGCCGAAGTGCTCCGTCATCGACGTGATCGGGCACTGATGTTGCTCGGCTTCTGGCGTGGCTTCCGCGGCGACGAATTGATCCGCGTGCAGGTCGAGCACCTACGTCTGGTACCAGGCGAAGGCATGACCTGCTTCTTGCCACGCAGCAAGGGGGATCGCCAGGCAGCCGGCACCACCTATAAAGTGCCGGCTCTGTCGCGCTGGTGCCCGGTGACCGCGACGGCCGAATGGACGGCCGCTGCGGAACTTGCGCAGGGCCCCCTGTTTCGTGGCATCGATCGCTGGGGGCGCGTCAACGAGGCGCCGCTGCACCCCAACAGTCTAATTCCGCTGCTACGTCGCCTGCTGACCGCGGCTGGTCTTCCCGATGCCGCGGACTACAGCAGCCATTCTCTGCGCCGTGGCTTCGCCGGCTGGGCCAATGCGAACGGCTGGGACGTGAAGGCCCTGATGGAATACGTCGGCTGGCGCGATGTGCACTCAGCCATGCGTTACCTCGACGGCGCTGATCCTTTCGCACGCCAGCGTATTGAAGCCCATCTGCCACCGCCGACATTGCCCACACTATGACTGGTTGAGGACTCGTATGGCGTCGATTGAACGGACTGCGTACCCACAATTCAAGCGCAACCCCGTCGTCCGGGAACTGGTCGCCGCTTACACGCCGACCGACGCCGAACTGGCCTTCATCACCGACAACGCCCGGCAACCGGGACACCGTTTGACGTTGGCACTCTTGCTGAAATCCTTCCAGCGGCTGGGNNCCTGCCGTGGAGGAGGTGCCCGCAGCCGTCGTTCGGCACCTCCGCAACGCGCTACGGTTTCGGGTCCAGGTCAAGCCCGCCGACACAGCCCCGAACAAGCGCTACCGCTATTTCCAGCGGATTCGGGGCTATCTGCAGGTACGGGCCTACGCCGACGGTGGCCTCGATGTGGTGGCCCGGGCGATCCACGACGCGGCAGCCGTCATGGACAATCCGGCCGACCTCATCAACGTTTCGATCGAGCAGCTCGTACGCGACCGCATCGAGCTGCCTGCGTTCTCCGCCCTGGACCGGTTGGCACGCCGAATTCGTACCCTGGTCAACAGCCGGTACTTTACCCTCATCGACACGCGGCTGACGATCGACGAGAAGCAACGATTGGACGATCTGCTGGTCGTCACCGACGCCCGCATCAAGAGTCCGCTGCAGGCGATCAAACGCTTGCCAAAGCGCTCCTCGCTGCAGCACTTCCAGGAGTTAATCGACCACATCGCACAGTTAGGCGAGCTGGTGGGTGATGAGCGATATCTGGCGGAAGTGCCCGAACTCAAATGCAAACACTTCGCCGCCGAAGCGCGGGCGCTGGATGCCGCCGAGCTGCGTGACTTCCGGCCAGCCAAGCGCCACGCCTTGCTGCTATGCCTGATCCATCGTGCCCGGGTACAGACCCGCGATGACCTGGCCGAGATGTTCATCAAGCGCATGGGCAACCTCCACAATCGCGGCAAGGAGGAACTGGAGCGGTTGCGGGCGCGTTATCGAGAGAAAACCGAGGCCATCGTGGCGACGATGTCGGACGTGGTCCGCGTGCTTGACCATCACCCCGGCGATACCGAAGCGGGGCGGGAGATCCGCCGTCTGGTCCTCAGCCGCGGCGGGGTTCAGACCTTGCAAGCGGATTGCGATGCCATCGCCGCGCACAGCGGCGACAACCACCTGCCGCTGCTGTGGCCGTTCTACAA
Organism: Arenimonas sp.; assembly: GCA_003497545.1. Classification (GTDB taxonomy): domain Bacteria; phylum Pseudomonadota; class Gammaproteobacteria; order Xanthomonadales; family Xanthomonadaceae; genus Arenimonas. The sequence continues at coordinate 10,974 of DNNT01000205.1, forward strand.
GAGTCACCGAGCCACCATCTTACGAATGGTGCGCATGCTCGACCTCGAATCCACCACCGAAGATCGCTCCCTGATCGATGCGATCGAACTGATCCTGACGCAGGAACGGGCCCGTGGCGACTGGCTCGACGAACCAGTCGATCTGACGTTCACGACCCAACTCTGGCGGAAGACCATCATTCACCGTACTGAGCAGGGCGAGGAACGCATCCGCCGCCGCTTGTTCGAGGTGTGTGTGTTCTCTTCATTGGCCAACGAACTGAAATCCGGTGATGTGGCCGTGCGCGGTTCAGAAACCTATGCCGACTACCGCGAGCAGTTGCTGCCCTGGGAGCAGTGCGAACCGTTGCTGGACGACTACTGTCGCCAGGTGGGCTTGCCTGCCACCGCAGTGGGCCTTGTCAATGCGCTGCAGAGCAAGCTGATGCAGGTCGCGGACCTGACTGATCAGGGCTACCTGGAGAACGGCCAGGTGGTCATCGGCGATGACGGGCTACCGGTGCTAAAACGCCACAAGGCCAAGGACATGAGCAGCGGCGCCAAAGCGCTGGAAACCGCCATCCTCGGCCGCCTGCGCGAACGCAGCGTCATCGAGATCCTCTGTGACGTGGCCCACTGGACGCGTTGGCACCGACATTTTGGGCCACTGTCCGGTTCCGATGCCAAGATCGATCAGCCCACCGAACGCTACGTGCTGACGGCGTTTACCTATGGCTGCAATCTCGGTCCAGCCCAAGCCGCCCGCCACCTGCGCGGCGCGGCTTCCGCGCACATGCTGTCATTTGTCAATCGCCGCCACGTGGATGCGAACAAGCTGGCAGCGGCATGCCGCGACATCATCAACAGCTATGCCGGCCTGCAACTCCCTAAGTGCTGGGGGGATGGCAAACGCGCCGCGGCCGATGGCACCAAGTACGACCTGTACGACCAGAACCTCCTGGCCTCGTACCACATCCGCTATGGTGGCTACGGTGGCATTGCCTATCACCATGTTTCCGACACGTATATCGCGCTCTTCAGCCACTTCATCCCGTGTGGTGTCTGGGAAGCGGTGTACATCATCGACGGTCTGCTCAAGAACACCTCGGATATTCAACTCGATACCGTCCACGCCGACACCCAGGGGCAATCGCTGCCAGTGTTCGGTCTGTCGCATCTGCTGGTCATCCAACTGATGCCGCGTATCCGCAACTGGCGTGATTACCGGTTTTTCCGCCCGGAGGAGGACAGCCAATACGAGCACATCGACGCGCTATTCCGGGAGAACGTGGACTGGGACCTGATCGAGACTCATTGGAAGGATCTGATGCAGGTGGTGCTGTCGATCAAGTCCGGCAAGATCGCGGCCTCGACGTTGCTGCGCAAGCTGGGCAACTACAGTCGTAGGAATCGGCTGTACCAAGCCTTTCGGGCGCTCGGCGCCGCGGTGCGCACGTTGTTCCTGCTGCAGTACATTTCAGACCGCGAATTGCGCGAGCAGATTACGGCCTCGACCAATAAGGTGGAGGCCTACAACGGCTTCGCGAAATATTTCTTCTTCGGCGGTGAAGGAGTAATCGCCGACAACGACCCAGTCGAACAGGAGAAAGCGATCAAGTACAACGACCTGGTCGCCAATGCGGTTATCTTCCACAACGTCGTCGAGCAAAGCCGGATCATCAAGTCGCTTATCCGATCAGGCTGGAAAATCACTCAGGAGGACGTAGCCGCGCTCAGTCCGTACGTCACCGGTCACGTGAAGCGGTTCGGCGAGTATCTGATCGATATGGAGGCGATCCCGGAAGCCTATGAAGTCGAACTGGCGCTCGCTGCGTAGCTGGAAGCCACGAGATTACGCAGTAAGTATATGTCTCATAAAGAATGTTTAGGCTCTATGGGGCATTTTTACACGTATCTCGGCTGAACCCCGAAGTGAAGCACAGCCCGATCGTGCCAAAGGTCGAATCCTGCCTGGGGCAAGGGCATGGTCAGCAGATCACCCGGGAGCCAGGTCACCTGGTCCCCACGCTCACCCACGCGGTTAAGTGCCACGGACAAAGCCTGAGTGGACAGGTCGAGGACGGTGACATGCGCGACGCCAAGTGCGACGAGGTCATCGACCAGTGTGCTGGCGCCTGCGCCGACGTCGATCACCCTAGAGGCGGCTGACAGCCCGGCGCGTCGCAGCAGCATCAGCGAGGTATCCAGATGGGGCCGGTACCAGCTCACCGAGTCGGCTGCCTTGCGCTGATATACCTCCTGCCAATGCGTTTGGGGCTGGGGGGTCGGCGTAATCGTCACGTACGAGTCCTTTGGAGGACAGAGGCATTGATCCGACGGGGGCTCGGTGGCGTTTCGGCTTCACCTATGCCTGAGGCGAGTCTACCCAGGCTGCTAGCGCCAAAGTATCGCGCAGTCGATTACCCCGATGGCCGTTCTCTTGGAAACGGTGCGTTCCGGCGAACCCTGCCAGGTGCATTCCTCGCGCGGCCGGTAAGTTGCCAGGAACGCGTTGGTGATTGGACCTGTCCCGCCGCTCTGGCAGCTCCGGAGTCCGAGCTAGGTCACTTGGCCGAAGGCCAGAGCTTGCATGCCGCCATGCCGCCAAACGCCGCGAGAAGGCTGAGGGTCGCCAAAGCACCTTGCATACCCATCCGCGCTCCAACCCATCCGGCCAAAGGGTAGGCAAGTAGCCAGCAGGCATGGGACAGCGAGAACTGCGCGGCGAACAGGAACGGCAGGTCTTCCGCCGACGCCGCGCGCCGGAGCAGGCGTCCGCCGGGCGTCACTAGTCCGGCGTAGGCCATGCCCAGCGAAACCCATGCGGGCGCAACCACCCACCAGCCGACGGCCCCGTCGAGCAAGAACCAGGCGATGGTGGTGCCGATCAGGGTGGTCACCATCGCGCCGGCGGCGAACATCATGGCCCGGCGATCGGCGACCCGGTCCAGCAGCCAGGGCAAGCCCAGCGCGACGGCCATCGAGCCGGCCCCGAAGGCACCCAGCGCCGCCGCGACTTCGCGTTCCGCGCCGCCCAGGGTCCCACGAACGATGACAACCGTATTGACGAAAACCATCGCGGCGCCCGCCGCGGCGCACAGGTTCAGCGCCAGCAGCCCACGCAGGCTCGGCGTTCGCAGATAGAGCCCCATGCCGCGCAAGGCCCGGGCGTAAGGACTGCCTGCGGCAGGTCCGGCGGCCGCAGGAAACGTGACGACCATGACCAGCGCCGCGGAGAGCAGGAAACCCACGGCGGTACCGGCAAACAGACCGTGGAAACTGATGAGGGTCAGCAGCGCGGCGGCAATGGCCGGGCTGAGCAGGCTTTCAAGATCGTAGGCCAGGCGCGACAGCGACAGCGCCCGGGTGTAGTCGCGCTCCTCCGGGAGGATCTCCGGAATCAGCGACTGGAACAGCGGCGTGAACCCGGCCGACGCTGACTGCAGCAGCGCGATCAGCAGGTAGATCTGCCAGATCTCGGTGACGAAGGGCAGCATCAAGGCGACGCTGGCGCGGACGACATCCAGCGCGATCAGCACGGGCTTGCGCCACCCCGGCGGAACAGCCGCGCCGACCAGCGGCGCCAGGGTCACGTACACGATCATCTTGATNNTAAGCCTGGTCCCTGGCCAGGTCGTAGGCCAGCAACGCCAAGGCGACCGTCAACAGACCGGTGCCGACCAACGCCACCACCTGCGCCAGGAACAGGCGCCGGAAGCGGGTGTTGCGAAGGATGGCGAGCATGGCGCCCGGCGGGTGCCGGGCCGACCGTCAGCCGCGCTCTTCCTCGGTTGCCGCCTTGCTGTCCTTGGTCTTCTTGGCTTCGGCTTCGCAGGTCGTCTTCAGCGCCTTGTCGGCCAGGTCGGCGGAATAGCGCTCGGTGTCGGCCAGTTCCTCGCAGGTGATCGGCTTGGCCTTCGTGGCCGGGGTGGGCTCGTGCAGCGCCGGGTCATGGGCCTGGGCGCCGGCGGCGAACAGCGAGGCGGCGAACAGGGTGGTCAGGGTGAGGGATCGCAGGGTCATGGCACTACTCCTTGGGTGGGCGGCAGCGAGCTGCCGCGGATGAATCGGTGATGGAACGGAATGTCAGGGACGGTAGAGCGAAGGCTGGAAGCCGGTGACCACGATCTCGACCGTCACAGGCTCGGTGCCGCGGTTCTGCCAGTACCAGCCGTGCGTGCCGTCGAAGGACGCCACGAACGTGCCGGCCGCTTCGCGCTGCGCGGCCTCGACGGCGTAGCTGGTCCAGGTGCCTTTCGCACCGGGCGCTTCGCCATGCATGTCGACGGCGACGTCCGCGCTCGCAGTCCAGCGGAAGACCAGGCCATCGCCGGCCTTGAGGGCGGACTTCACCTCAGCGCCCTTGCCGGGCTCGAGGGTGACGGAGAACGTATCGGTGCGCAGCTCGCCCGGGCTGGCCGAGAAGGCTGCGGCATCGAGCGACTGGCCGGCGTTGGCGCCAAACGCCGCCTGCGCTTTCGCGGCCAGTGCGGTGTTGGCCGCCGTGGCGTCCGTGGATACGGGCACCGCGGCGACAGTCGTGGCTTCGGCGGCCTCCGGCGCGGCCGGCGATTCCTCGGCAGGCTGAAGGGCATCCAGGCCAAGACGGGCGCCGATCCCCGTGGGATCGATGCCGTACTCGGCCGGCAGCACGGTGGTGACCAGGATCACTGCGGCGACAAGGATGGAAACCAGGGTAGCTCGTACCAGGCGGGCGGTGCTCGGCAACGCGGGGGACTGTGGATAGGACATGACGGACCTCATCAGGAGACGAAATAGCCAGTGAGCTGGTAACCGATCAGCACGAAGCCGGCGATCATCAGCACGGTGTTGGCGGCGAAGGCCTGCCGCGTGAAGGCGGCGCTGCGGCGCCAGAACCCCATCACGATCAGGATGCCGGCCAGTGCGAGCAGCTGGCCGATCTCGACACCGACGTTGAAGGCCAGGATGTTGGCCACCAGTCCGTCGCGGTCCAGTTCAAAGTCCTGCAGCTTGGTGGCCAGACCGAAGCCGTGGAACAGGCCGAAGATCAGCACCGCCGCCTTGGTGTTGGGCTGCACGCCAAACCACCGCTGATACGCACCCATGTTGTCGAGGGCCTTGTACACCACCGACAGGCCAATGATGGCGTCCACCAGGTAGGCGTTCACGTGCAGCCCGCCCAGCACACCGGTCAGCAGCGTCACGCTGTGGCCGACCGCGAACAGCGTCACGTACACAGCGACGTCGCGCATCCGGTACAGGAAGAACACCACGCCGAACAAGAACAGCAGGTGGTCGTAGCCCGTGACCATGTGCTTGGCCCCGAGGTACGTGAACACCACGAGCTGCATGCCGGAGTTCTGCTCTAGGAAGGTCTTGTCGTCGTCAGCCACGCCGTGGGCCCAGCCAACCAAGGGCAGCAGCATCAGGCACAGAAACACCATCCACCGGACGGCGTTGGCGCGATGGGGATCGTTCAGCAAGGAAGCCTCCGGATTGCGAGTCAAGGATCGCGTGCTCATGCGCTGGCCACCCGCTTCGTGTCGTCACGGCGGTGGATCAGCCGGTACAGCGCCGGCAGCACCAGCAGGGTCAGCAGCGTCGACGAGACGATCCCGCCGATCACCACCGTAGCCAGCGGTCGCTGAACCTCGGCCCCGGCGCCCATGTTCATCGCCATCGGCAGGAAGCCCAGGCTGGCCACCAGCGCGGTNNCCGGGCGCAGGCGGGTCACGGCCCCATCGATCACCGCTTCGTGCAGGGGATCGCCCTGTTCACGCAGCGTGCGGATGAAGCTGATCATCACCAGGCCGTTGAGCACCGCCACGCCGGAGAGGGCGATGAAGCCCACGCCCGCAGAGATCGAGAACGGGATGTCGCGCAGCCACAGCGCCAGAACGCCGCCGGTCAGGGCCAGCGGGACGCCGCTGAACACGATCGCCGCGTCCTTGCCGGAGCCAAAGGCCATGAACAGCAGGCCGAAGATCATCACGAGCACCACCGGCACCACCACCGACAGGCGCTGGCTGGCCGAGATCAGCTGCTCGAAGGTGCCGCCGTAGTCGATCCAGTAGCCGTCCGGGAGCTCGACGTCGGCAGCCACGCGCGTACGCAGCTCGTCGACGAAAGAACCCAGGTCCCGGCCGCGGACGTTGGCGGTGACCACGACGCGGCGCTTGCCGTTCTCACGACTGACTTGGTTCGGGCCGGGTGCGACTTCGATGGTCGCCAGTTGTGCGAGCGGCACGTAGCCACCGCCGGCAGCAGCGGGCACCGGAACCGGCAAGGCGGCGAGCGCCTTCGGATCCTGCCGCTGCGCCTCCGGCAGCCGCACGACGATATCGAAACGCCGATCGCCCTCGAACCACTGCCCGGCGGTCTCGCCGCCCACGGCCACCGACACCGCCTGCTGCAGCTCGTCCACGGAGACACCGTGACGCGCCAGCGCCGCGCGGTCCGGCGTGACGCTCATGAGCGGCAGGCCCGTGGTCTGCTCAAGCTTGACGTCGGCGGCGCCGGCGATGCCCTTGGCCACGCCCTCGATCTGCTCGCCTACGCGGGCCAGCTCCGCGAGGTCGTCGCCGTAGAGCTTGATCGCCACCTCGGCGCGCACGCCGGCAATCAGCTCGTTCATCCGCATCTGCACCGGCTGGGTGAACTCGTAATTGTTGCCGGGGATGGCCCACACGGCCGCCTCGAGCTCAGCGATGAGCTGGTCGCGCGGCTTGCGCGGGTCCGGCCAGTCCTCGCGATCCTTGAGCATGATGAAGGTGTCCGCCACGGATGGCGGCATCGGGTCGGTGGCCACCTCGGCGGTGCCGATCTTGCCCACCACTTCCTCCACCTCCGGGAACTGCTTGATGCGGGCTTCGAGCTGCCCCTGCATGGCGATCGCTTGGCTCAGGCTGGTGCCGGGGATGCGCAGCGCGTGCAGGGCGATGTCGCCCTCGTCCAGGCTGGGGATGAATTCGGTGCCCAGGCGCGTGGCCAGCAATCCCGAGGCCACCACCAGCACCGCCGCGCCCGCCACCACCGCGCCGCGCCAGGCCAGCGCCCGCTCCAGCAGCGGCCGGTAGCCGCGGCTGATCCCGCGCATCACCCGCGTTTCCGACTCGGCGACCTTGCCGGTGACGAACAGCGCCACGGCCGCCGGCACGAAGGTCAGCGACAGCGCCATCGCGGCAGTCAGTGCGATAACGACGGTGATCGCCATGGGGTGGAACATTTTCCCCTCCACGCCCGTCAGCGCGAAGATCGGCAGGTAGACCGCGGTGATGATGAACAGGCCGAACAGGCTGGGCTTGATCACCTCGGCACTGGCGCTGGCCGCCAGCTCGAACCGCTCATCGCGGGTCAGGAGGCGGCCCAGCGCGTGCTGGCGCTCGCCGAAGCGGCGCAGGCAGTTCTCGACGATGATCACCGCGCCGTCCACGATCAGGCCGAAGTCCAGCGCGCCGAGGCTCATCAGATTGCCGGAGACGCCCGTGCGCACCATGCCGGTGATGGTCATCAGCATGGTGACNNCAGCAGCAGGAACAGCACCACGACCACCAGCAGTGCACCCTCGAACAGATTGGTGCGTACGGTGGCGATGGTGCGATCCACCAGGTCGGTGCGGTCGTAGACCGCGTGGGCGCGCACGCCGGCCGGCAGGCTCTGGTTGATGTCCTCGAGCTTGGCGGCGGTGCGCTGGGCCACGGCTCGGCTGTTCTCGCCGATCAGCATCAGGGTGGTGCCGATGACGACCTCGTGGCCGTTCATCGTCGCCGCGCCGGTGCGCAGATCACCGCCGAGACGGACGGTCGCGACATCGCGAACGGCGACGGGCACGCCGCCGCGCGTGGCGACGATGGCCTCCTCGATCTGGCTGAGGCTGCGGATGCGCGCGTCGGCGCGCACCAGATAGGCTTCTCCCCCGCGTTCGACGAAATTGGCGCCAACCGAAAGGTTCGCGGCTTCCAGCCCC
>DNNT01000249.1 GCA_003497545.1 Arenimonas sp.
ACCAGCACGTCCACCGGGTCGCCGTCGCCGCACAGGGTGTGCGGCACGTAGCCGTAGTTGCAGGGGTAGCGCATCGGGGTGGACAGGATGCGGTCCACGAAGATCGCGCCCGTGGCCTTGTCGACCTCGTACTTGACCGGCTCGGCGTCCTTGGGGATTTCGATGACGACGTTGATTTCGTTCGGCACGTCGCGGCCGGTGGGCACCAGGTCAAGGGCCATGGGAATCTCCTGAATCCGCCCGGGGGAGGGCATGCGTGGGGGCCGGAAGGATACGTGAAAGGGCTGGAGCCCGCACTCGACGGGGCGCGGCTGTCTCCTTTTCCGGGCTAGGCAGCGGCGGCCCCAACGGCCAGAATAGCCCCGTCGCCCCTGTCGGAGCCCCCGCCCCATGGCCCAGTCCCTGCTCGACCCCAAGGCGCTCGAACTGCTGCGCATGCTGGACCGGGACCGCCCCGGCGCCTTCAGCGAGTTCGTGCGCATGTTCGTGCACGAGGCGCCCGACTTGGTGCGCAAGATGGAGCACGCCCAGGTGGCCGGCGACGCCGACGCCCTGGGCAAGGCCGCGCACTACCTGCGCTCGGCCGCGCTGGCCATGGGCGCCAGCGACCTGGTGGAGGTGTGCCACAACCTCGAGCACCTCGACAACGACCAGCTGCAGACCGACGCCATCGACACCCAGTTCGTCGAACTGCGCCGCCGCACCCGCGACGCGCTGCTCTTGCTGCTCCAAGAGGTTCCCCAGATCTGACCTGCAGGAGGGCCTCCAGGCCCGAACTGCCTGTCGGGCCTGAAGGCCCTCCTACAAGAACGCGCGCAAAGAAGAAGCCCCGGTTTCCCGGGGCTTCGTCGTTTCAGGCGATGTCGCGGATCAGAGCATCGGGATCAGCAGCAGCGCCACGATGTTGATGATCTTGATCAGCGGGTTGATGGCCGGGCCGGCGGTGTCCTTGTACGGGTCGCCGACGGTGTCGCCGGTGACCGCGGCCTTGTGGGCCTCGCTGCCCTTGCCGCCGTGGTGGCCTTCCTCGATGTACTTCTTGGCGTTGTCCCAGGCGCCGCCGCCGGTGCACATCGAAATGGCCACGAACAGGCCGGTCACGATGGTGCCCATCAGCAGGCCGCCCAGCGCGTCGGCGCCCAGCACCAGGCCGACGATGATCGGGATGAACAGCGGCAGCATCGAGGGCACGATCATTTCGCGGATCGCCGACTTGGTCAGCAGGTCCACCGCCTTGTCGTACTGCGGCTTGCCGGTGCCTTCCATGATGCCGGGGATCTCGCGGAACTGGCGCCGCACTTCTTCCACCACCGCGCCCGCCGCGCGGCCCACCGCCTGCATGGCGAAGGCGCCGAACAGGTAGGGGATCATGCCGCCGATCAGCAGGCCGATCACCACGTCCGGGTTGTCGATCGAGAAGTTCACCTCGCGGCCCGACTCCTGCAGCTTGTGGGCGTAGTCGGCGAACAGCACCAGCGCGGCCAGGCCGGCCGAACCGATGGCGTAACCCTTGGTGACGGCCTTGGTGGTGTTGCCCACGGCGTCCAGGGCGTCGGTGGTGACGCGGATTTCCTTGTCCATGCCCGACATTTCGGCGATGCCGCCGGCGTTGTCGGTGATCGGGCCGTAGGCGTCGAGCGCCACGATCATGCCGGCCATCGACAGCATCGAGGTGGCGGCGATGGCGATGCCCATCAGGCCGGCGATCTCGTAGCAGCCCCAGATGGCGGCGGCCACGGCCAGCACCGGCGCGGCGGTGGACTTCATGGACACCGCCAGGCCGGCGATCACGTTGGTGCCGTGGCCGGTTTCGGAGGCCTTGGCCACCTGCTGCACCGGCGCGTATTCGGTGGCGGTGTAGTACTCGGTGATCACCACCATGGCCGCGGTCAGGCCCAGGCCGATCAGGGCGCAGAAGAACAGCGGCATGCCCAGGCCGGTGGCGAACATGCTGTCGGTGACCACGTAGAAGGCAATGGCCGCCAGCACGCCCGACACCGCCAGGCCGCGGTAGAGCGCGTTCATGATCTTGCCGCCGTCGCGCACCTTCACGAAGAAGGTGCCGACGATGGAGGCCAGGATGGACACCGCGCCCAGCACCATCGGGTAGAGCACGCCGGCCCAGCCGTACACGTCGAAGGCGATGCCGGCGATGAGCATCGCCGCGATCACCGTCACCGCGTAGGTTTCGAACAGGTCGGCCGCCATGCCGGCGCAGTCGCCGACGTTGTCGCCCACGTTGTCGGCGATGACCGCCGGGTTGCGCGGGTCGTCCTCGGGGATGCCGGCTTCGACCTTGCCCACCAGGTCGGCGCCGACGTCGGCGCCCTTGGTGAAGATGCCGCCGCCCAGGCGCGCGAAGATGGAAATCAGCGAGCTGCCGAAGGCCAGGCCGATCATCGGCTGCATGGCCGCCTGCACGGTTTCGGCAGTCGGCGCGGCGCCGCCCATCACGAACCAGAAGTAACCGGCCACGCCCAGCAGGCCCAGGCCCACCACCAGCATGCCGGTGATGGCGCCGCCCTTGAAGCTGACGTTGAGCGCGGTGTTGAGGCTCACCGTGGCCGCCTGCGCCGTGCGCACGTTGGCGCGCACCGAGACGAACATGCCGATGAAGCCGGCCGCGCCCGACAGGATGGCGCCGATGGCGAAGCCGATCGCGGTGGGCCAGCCCAGGCCCGGCACGAAGCCGATGACCAGGAACAGCACCACGCCGACGATGGCGATGGTGCGGTACTGGCGGCTGAGATAAGCGCCCGCGCCTTCCTGCACCGCCGCCGCGATCTGCTGCATGCGCTCGTTGCCGGCGGGCTGCGCCACGATCCAGCGCGCCACGAAGATGCCGTAAAGAATGGCGACCGCCGCACAGGCGACCGCGATGATCAAACCGTACTGCTCGAACATGCCAACCCTCCCCAGAGTCAAACAGTGAACAAACGTAAGCGGCCGGTCGGCCGCCCTTCCCGAGTATGGCCCGAAGCGGGGAGGTGAAGCCACACGGCCCCGGAGGCCGTGCGGGAGGCCCGGTTGGCGCGGCTCAGCGCGCCGGGCAGGCAGCGTCGGGCGTGCGCGCGGGGCCGGCACCGGGCAGGAGCGCGCGGTTCACCAGCGCCTGTTCATGGCCCGGGTCCAGCGCCAGCGCGCATTCGTAGGCGGCGCGCGCGCCCTCGGTGTCGCCCGCCTGCTGGCGCGCCCAGCCCAGGTTCGCCCAGGGCCGCGCCTTCGCCGGCGATTGCCGCACCGTGGCCTGCCAGAGCGCGAGTTCGCTGCGCCAGTCGTCGTTGCGTTGCCGGGCCAGCAGGCCCATGCACAGTGCCAGCGCCACCAGGGCGGCCCGGCCGGCGCGACGCCAGCCCGCCTGCAGCAGCGGCACCACCAGCAGCAGCGCCGCGCCGGGCAGCGCGAGGTACAGGTGGCGGTCGTTGGCCAGGTCGAAGCGCGGCAGCAGGGAATTGGTGGGCGCCAGTTGCAGCGCCACCCAGGCGATGCCAAAACCGAGCCAGGGCCAGCGACGCCGCGACAGCAGGGCGACGACGGCCGCGAGCACGGCCGCGGCCAGCGTCGCCAAGGTGGCAGCGTCGAGGCCGGGGGGAATACGCAGGTCGGGATCGACGTCCGGCGGCAGCACGAGCAGTGCCTGCGCTGACAGGTAACGCAGCGCCTCGGCCTGCGCCAGCAGCTGTTCGAACAGGCCGCGCGTGCCCAGGCTGTAGTGCAGGAAACGTCCGTAGGCGCCGGTGGCGAGCGCGGCCGCAAGGGCCAGCAGCAGCACCGCCAGGTGCGGACCGAGGCCGCGCAGCGCGGCGCGCCGCGAGGCGCCGCCGAACCAGGCCAGCAGGAGCAGTGCCGCCGGCAGTGTCACCGCCGTTTCGCGCACGCCCAGCGCCAGCGCGAACAGCAGCGGCGAGGCCAGCGCCGACAGCCACCGGTTGCCGCGCCGCTGGCCTTCCGCGAAACACAGCAGAGAAGCCAGGTAGGGCAGGGCCATCAGCGACACCGAGCGGCCGCTGATGTAGGTGACAGCCTCGGTGGCGGCGGGATGCAGCGCGAACAGCAGTGCCAGCCACCAGGCCGCGTCCTCTGGCCGCGTGGGCCGCGCCAGCGCCGCGAGCCAGTGCCGCGCCAGCGCCCAAACCAGCAGCGCGTTGGTGCCGTGCACCGCCAGGTTCACGGCATGGAAGCCCAGCGGCGACGGCGACGCGGCCCAGTTCAGCGCATGGCTGAGCTTGAGCAGCGGCCGGATCCCGGGCATCGACTGCCACCACGCGGCCAGGGAATGCACCGACGGGTTGTCGACGATGACGTTGTAGTCGTCGAACTGGAACGGCCCAGCCAGGCTGTTGGCATAAACCAGGGCCACCACCGCCAGCAGGCCCAGCGTGCCCAGCGCCGCGGCGGGCGCCGCCAGGGGCTTCATCGCGCGGCGGTCGCCGGCGCGCGGCGGGCTTCGTCGAAGGCCAGCTCGAGCAGGGCCACGGTGTCCCACCAGCGGTCGGGTGCGTGCAGCAATATGGCCAGCACCTCGTGGCCGTCGCGTTCGGCCAGCGCGATCAGGCAGCGTCCGGCGCCCGGCGTGAAGCCGGTCTTGAGGCCGATGGCGCCGGGGAACTGGCCGAGCAGCGCATTCGTGCTGCGCACCGAAAACGCCCGGCCGCCGAGGCTCTTGAAGGCGAAGGTTTCGCGCTTCGCATCCGCGGCGATGAGGGGTTCGGCCATGGCCGCGCGCGCCAGCTTCGCCAGGTCGCGCACGCTGCTGGCCTGGCCCGGGGCGTCGTGGCCGCAGGCGTTGGCGAAGGTGGTGTCGTGCATGCCGAGCTCGCCGGCGCGGGTGTTCATCATGGCCACGAACGTGGCCAGGTCGCCGCCGCGCCAGTCGGCCAGCGCGCGGCAGGCGTCGTTGGCCGAGCGCACCAGCATGGCGGTGAACAGGTCGGAGGCGCGGAAACGTTCGCCGGCGCGCAGGCCCAGGCGGGTGCCGGTGGCGGCCGCGGCGCCGCGGCTGACCACCACGGTGCCGTCGAGCTGGCCATGTTCGGCCAGCAGCAGCGCGGTCATCAGCTTGGCCAAGCTGGCCATGGGCAGCGGCTGGTCGGGCTGGCCGGCCCAGGTGGGCCGGCCGTCGATTTCAACCCAGTAGGCTTTGGCGACGCTGGGGTAGGCGTCGCGGGGCGCGCTGGCCTGCGCAGCGGCGCAGGCCAGGCAGAGCAGCGCCGCGGTCAGCCAGCGCAGCAAGGGATCAGCCGCCGATCAGGTCCCGGGCGGACTTGAGGCGGTCGCGCCAGGACGGCTTCTTCTCTTCCTCCGGCTTGGGCTGCTCGCGCGCCGGCTCGCCGGCCGGGCCGTTGCCCGGGGCGCCCTGGTTGCGCTGCTGCAGCGAACCCGCCGCGAAGCGGCTGCAGAAGCCCGCGTAGGGCGAGCTGCGCAGCGCCGTGAAGTCACGGCCGGCGCAGTGCTTGGCGGCAGCGGCCTGGGCCTGGGCCGGGCAGCTCTGCACCAGGAAGTCGCCGTCCTTGAGCGGGTCGGCCACCGCGCAGGCCTTGGCGACCAGCTCCGGGCAGTACTCGGTGAGGAAGGGATAGTCCTTGGCCTTCTCGGCCATCGGGCAGGCCTTGGCGATGGCCGCCTGGCGCGACATGCCGCAGGCCGCGAACGCGTCCCAGAAGCTGGCGGTGCCCGCCGGCATGTTGGCGCGGCTCATGTCGCCGGTGCGGATGGACTTCGGGTTCAGCCACTGCGCCAGCATCGCGCTGCAGTACTTGCCCTTGTCGGAGGCGCACATGGCGTCCGGTCCGGTGAAGTGCTGGTAGAGCATCGGGTCGGGCATGCGCACCATCTCGCCGCAGGTCTTGGCGAGCATGGCGCGGCCCTGGGCTTCGGGCGATTCGGTGGCGAAGTCGCAGTCGCGGATCTTCTTGCCCTCGAAGGCCATGTTCATGGTCATGGCGTCCTCGCCCTCGGTGCGCATGCGCATCTTGCCGCGGTAGGCGTCGGGGCCGAGCTGCTCGAACTCGCCGGAAGCGGTCATCGGAGTCTCGCCGCGGCAGGTCATCGAATAGGTGGACTTGTTGCCGACAACGCGGAAGTTGGTGACGGTGCAGTTCTCGTCGGCCGGCACCATCTTTTCGCTGGCCTGGTTCTTCGGGCCGCACACCTCGATCGACTGCGAGGGCATCTGGATCGGCATGCCGTCCACTTCCATCTTCGTGGTCACGCGGTAGAGGTTGCCGGTGCCGGCCTGGGCCAGGGCGGCGCCGGTGGCCAGCAGGCCAAGGGCCAGGACCGGGGCGATGAGGAAACGATGCGGTTTCAAGGGATTCTCCGGGGATCGGGGCGACATGAAGGGGCTAATGCTCCCAGCCGCGCCCGGCCCGCGGATGTGCCGGTGGTCACCGGCACCCGCCGGCCAGCGCGGCCGGTTCAGCCGGCGAAGGCGGGAAGCTTCTTCGGCACGGCTGACAGCTTGAGTCGAACGTATTTCGGCAAGCCGTCCGGCCCGTACGGCGGCGGCGCCTCGCCGCGCACCAGCGGTTCCAGGTAACGGCGGCAGGCCGGGGTGATGCCGAAACCCGAGGCGTCGATGAAACCCTTGGGCATTTTCTTCTCATGGTTGGCGACGTCCGACAGCGGCGCCGGCGCCACCTTCCAGCGGTATGGCTTGTCCGCCAGGCGAACAATGGCGGGCATCACGCCGTTCAGCCCCTTGAGCGCGTAGTCGACCGCGGCCTTGCCCACGGCCTGCGCGTGCGCAAGGTCGGTCTTCGACGCCAGGTGGCGGGCCGAGCGCTGCAGGTAGTCGGGCACGGTCCAGTGCACCTTCAGTCCCAGCTTGTCCTTGACGGTGGCGGCCAGCAGCGGGCCGACGCCGCCGAGCTGGCTGTGGCCGAAGGCGTCCTTGCCGCCGCCGGCGTCGGCGACGAAGCGGCCGTCGGCGTGGCGGATGCCTTCCGACACCACCACCACGCAGTGGCCCACGCGCGCCACGACCGCCTGCACCTTCGCCAGGAAGGCGGCTTCGTCGTAGGCGACCTCGGGGAACAGGATGATGTGCGGCGCGGCGTCCTTGCCCTGGCCGGCCAGGCCCGCGGCGGCGGCCAGCCAGCCGGCGTGCCGGCCCATGACTTCGTAGACGAAGACCTTGGTGGAGGTGTCGGCCATGGCTTCGACGTCGAGCGCGGCTTCGGCCACCGACACCGCGGTGTACTTGGCCGCCGAACCGAAGCCCGGGCAGCAGTCGGTCACCACCAGGTCGTTGTCCACGGTCTTGGGCACGCCCACGCAGGTGAGCGGGTAACCCGAGGCCGCGGCCAGCTGCGAGAGCTTGAGCGCGGTGTCGGCCGAATCGTTGCCGCCGTTGTAGAGGAACCAGCGCACGTCGTGCGCCTTGATCACCTCGAGCACGCGCGCGTACTTGGCGGCGTCCTGCTCGAGTGACTTGAGTTTGTAGCGGCAGGAGCCGAAGGCCCCGCCGGGAGTGTGGGCCAGGGCCCGGATGGCCGCGGCCGACTCTTTCGAGGTGTCCACCAGGTCTTCGCGCAGGGCGCCCAGGATGCCGTTGCGGGCGGCCAGGACCTTGACCTTGCGGGCCCGGGCGGCCTGGATGACGGCCCCGGCGGTGGCGTTGATGACGGCGGTGACCCCGCCGGACTGCGCGTAGAGGAGCGTTCCCTTGCCCATGTTTTCCTGCCTTTCATTGACTTGCGCCGCCCCGGCCAGTAGCGTTTCCTAGTCCGCACGGCCTGTCGGCGGCCCCACTATAGCCAAAAGGGGTTAAGACGGCGCCGTGCGTCCTTGTTTATAGGGGTTTGAACGCATGCGACTGGTACTTCTCGGCGCGCCCGGCTCGGGCAAAGGCACGCAGGCCGCCCGGCTGCGCGAGCACCTGCAGGTGCCGCACATCTCCACCGGCGACCTGCTGCGCGCCGCGGTCAAGGCGGGCACCCCGCTGGGGCTGCAGGCCAAGGCGGTGATGGAGGCCGGTGGCCTGGTGTCCGACGAGATCGTGCTGGGCATGCTCGAAGAGCGCCTGACCGCCGGCGACACCGGCAACGGCTTCATCCTCGACGGCTACCCGCGCAACCTGGCCCAGGCCAACGCGCTCGACGCCCTGCTGAAGAAGCTGCACCAGCCGATGGACATCGCCATCCAGCTGGACGTGGACACCGAACTGCTGATCTCGCGCCTGGCCGGCCGCGCCCAGGTCGAAGGCCGCGCCGACGACAGCCCGGAGGCCGTGCGCAACCGCCTGAAGGTCTACAACGAGGCCACCGCGCCGGTCGTGGACTACTACCGCAATGCCGGTCGCCTGGCCTGCCTAAACGGCGTCGGCGCGATGGACGAGGTGTTCCAGCGCATCCTGGAAGCCCTGGCGCCCACGCCCGAAGTGGGCTGAGCCGCCCGCGGTGGTGGCGCTGCTGCGCCCCCTGTTCGAGCTCTGCCTCCTGCGGCGTGGGCCGCAGGACTTGCCGTATTCGCCGCCCGCCGTCGCCACGTTCGCCTTCGCGCTGATGGCGCTGCAGCTGGCCATGGGCGCCGCCACCGAAGCGCCGCCGGCGCAGCTGGCTGCCCGCGTCGGCGTCACGGCTTTCCTGCTCTTCGGCGTCACCCAGGTCCTGCTCAAGCTGCGCGGGCTCGACAACCGCGCGGCGCAAACGCTGCTGGCCC
>DNNT01000079.1 GCA_003497545.1 Arenimonas sp.
ACGTGATGCTGCCGCTGGAGCTGCGCGGCGATGACGACGCCGAGGGCCCGGCCCGCGCCATCCTGGGCCAGGTGGGCCTGGCCGAGCGCCTCGGCCATTACCCGCGCCAGCTTTCCGGTGGCGAACAGCAGCGCGTGGCCCTGGCCCGCGCCTTCGTCACCCGGCCCTCGGTGCTGTTCGCCGACGAACCCACCGGCAACCTCGACACCCGCACCGGCCAGGCCATCATCGAACTGCTGTTCCAGCTCAACCGCGAGGCCGGCACCACCCTGGTGCTGGTGACCCACGACGAACACCTGGCCGCGCGCTGCAGCCGCGTGCTGCGCCTGGATTCCGGCCGGCTGGTGTCGGCATGAAGTGGGTCGGCCTGGCCTGGCGCCAGCTGCGCCGCGACCTGGCGTCGGGCGACGTGCGCATCCTGCTGGCCGCGCTGGTGCTGGCGGTGATGGCGGTGTGCTCGGTGGGTTTCGTCACCGACCGCGCCGAACGCGCGCTGGCGCTGGAAGCCAACCGGCTGCTGGGCGGCGACGTGGTGCTGCGTGCCGACGAACCCATCGGCGACCCGCTGCTTGAAGCCGCGAAGGCGCCCGGCCTGTCGCAGGCGCAGACGCTGTCCTTCGCCACCATGGTGCGCGCGGGCGAATCGCTCAAGCTCGGCGACCTGAAGGCCATGGGCCGGGGATTCCCGCTGCGTGGCCGCTTCCGCATCCAGGAGCGCGCCGACGGCCCCGAATCCGATGCGCCGGACGTGCCGGCGCCGGGCACGCTGTGGCTCAGCCGCGCCGGCGCCGATGCGCTCGATGCGAAGGTGGGCGACACCATCGGCATCGGCATGAGCGAACTGCGCCTGGCCGCGCTGGTGGTGCAGGAGCCGGACGCCGCGCTCGACTATTTCAACACCGCGCCGCGCGTGTTCATCAACCTCGACGACCTGCCGGCCACCGGCCTGGTGCAAGAAGGCAGCCGCATCACCTACCGTCTGGTGGTGGCGGGCGAGGCGGGCGCGGTGGAGGCATTCACGGCGTTCGCGCGCGACAAGCTCGGCCGCGGCCAGCGCCTTGAAACCGCCGGCGAGGCGCGCCCTGAAATCCGCCGCGCGCTCGACCGCGCCGATCGTTTTCTGGGCCTGGCCGCGCTCATTTCGGTGGTGCTGGCGGCGGTGGCGGTGGCCATGGCCGCGCGCCGGCACAGCGCCCGCCACCTGCAGGGTTCGGCGGTGATGCGCTGCCTCGGCGCCAGCCAGTCCACGCTGGTCGGCATCCACGTGGGCGAGCTGCTGCTGCTCGGCCTGCTGGGCAGCGGTATCGGCGTGGCGCTGGCCTTCGGCCTGCAGTGGCTGGTGGCCGACTGGCTGCAGGAAGCGCTGAAGCTTTCCATCCCCGGCGCCAGCTGGCGCCCGGCGCTCGAAGGCCTGGGCGTGGGCCTGACCGTGCTGCTGGCCTTCGGCGTGCCGCCGGTGCTGGCCCTGCGCCGGGTGCCGGCGCTGCGCGTGCTGCGCCGCGACCTCGACCCCGCCGAACCCAGCGCCTGGGTGGTGGCGGTGGCGGGCCTGGCCGGCCTGGCGGCGCTGCTGTGGTGGAAGGCGGGTTCGGCCACGCTGGGCACCGCCATGCTGGTGGGCATCCTGGCCACGGTGGCGGTGCTGGCGGCGCTGGCCTGGGCGCTGATCGCGCTGCTGCGGCGGCTGCGTTCGCGCCTGCGCGGGCCCTGGCGCTACGGCCTGGCCAACGTCAGCCGCCGCGCCGGGGCGTCGATCGCGCAGGTCTCGTCGCTGGGCCTGGGCCTGATGGCCCTGCTGCTGCTCACCTTCGTGCGCACCGACCTGCTCGACCGCTGGCGCGATGCCATGCCGGCCGATGCGCCGAACCGTTTCATCATCAACGTGCAGCCCGAGCAGGTGCCGTTGGTGCGTGAGTTCCTGCAGGGCCAGGGCGTGGCGGAACCGGAACTGTTCCCGATGATCCGCGCCCGCTTGAGCGAAGTGAACGGCCGGCCCGCCAGCGGCGCCAATTACGAAGAAGGCAGCCGCGCCCGGCGCATGGCCGAACGCGAGTTCAATCTTTCCGTGGCCGAAACGCTGCGCACCGACAACGTGGTGACTGCCGGCGAGTTCTGGAGCGGCGTGCCGGCCTCGCCGGAACTCTCGGTGGAAGAAGAGTTCGCCGAAGCCCTGGGCTGGAAGGTGGGCGACGAGGTGGCGTTCGACATCGCCGGCGCGCGTTACGCCGGCCGCATCACCAGCCTGCGGCGCGTGGACTGGGAGAGCTTCCGCCCGAACTTCTTCGTACTCGGTTCGCCCGGTTCGCTCGACGGTTATTCGGGCAGCTTCATCACCGCGGTGAAGGTGGCGCCGGACAAGACGCGCTTCACGACCGAACTGGTGTCGGCGTTCCCGAACCTGTCGGTGATCGACGTGGATGCGGTGCTGGCCCAGGTGCGCGGCACGGTGGAGCAGGTGTCCACGGTGGTGGAGGCGGTGTTCGCCTTTTCGCTGGTGGCGGGCCTGCTGGTGCTGCTGGCGGCGGTGAGCGCCAGCCAGGACGAACGCCTGCTCGAGGGCGGCGTGATGCGCGTGCTGGGCGGCCGCGGCCGCCAGCTCCGGCTGGCGCAGGCCTCGGAATTCGCGGCCATCGGCCTGCTGTCGGGACTGGTGGCGGCCATCGCCGCGTCGGTGCTGGCGGGCGTGGTGGCGCGGCAGGTCTTCGAACTGCCCTGGAGCCCGGACTGGGCGCTGGCGGCCACCGGTGGTGCCGCGGGCATGCTGGCCGCGCTGGTCGCGGGGATGTGGGCGACGCGGCGGGTGATCAATGCGCCGCCGTCGGTGACGCTGCGCGAACTGCAGTCCTGAGGCTCAGTCCACCAGCAGCGCCAGACCGAACAGCCCGAGCATGGCGAAGGCCAGCCCGAGCTTGAAGATGGCGCCCAGCAGCAGGCCCATCCAAGTGCCGAAGCCGATCTTCGAGGCGTGTTTCCACTCGCGGCCGTGCGCCACTTCGCCCAGCGCGGCGCCCAGGAAAGGCCCGGCCACCAGGCCGGGCAACCCGAAGAACAGGCCGATGAAGCCNNCCCACGCGGCGCGCACCGGCGAGGCTGGCGAGCAGGTCGACCGCGATCGACACCAGCACCAGCACGCCGAGCACCGCCAGCGTCCAGCCGCCGATGTGCCGGAAGCCTCCGGCCCAGGCCGCCAGCACCATGCCCGCATACATCACCGGCAGGCCCGGCAGCACTGGCAGGATGGTTCCGAGCAGGCCGATGACGATGAGGGCGCCGGCCACCACGTAATAGGTCGTGATCAGGTCCATGGCCGGAGCATAACAAGCGGACGGCCCGCCGAAGCGGGCCGTCCGGGGAACGCGCGGAGCGGGGGATCAGTCCGGCAGGATCACGGTGTCGATCACGTGGATCACGCCGTTGCTGGCCGCGATGTCGGTGGCGGTGACGGTGGCGTTGTCCACCTTCACGGTGCTGCCTTCCACGGTGATGTCGGCGGCCTGGCCGTTGACGGTGGTGGCGGTGTCGAGCTTGACCACGTCGGCGGCCTTCACCTTACCGGCGACCACGTGGTAAGTCAGGATGGCGACCAGCTTGTCCTTGTTCTCGGGCTTGAGCAGGTCCTCGAGGGTGCCGGCCGGCAGCTTGGCGAACGCCTCGTCGGTGGGCGCGAACACGGTGAACGGGCCTTCGCCGCTGAGCGTCTCGACCAGGCCGGCGGCCTTCACCGCGGCGACCAGGGTTTCGAAGTCGGCGTTGGCGGCGGCGACGTCGACGATGGTGCCGGCCGGCTTGGCTTCGTTGTGGTGGCCGGCCAGCGCCGGGGTGGCGACGACGCCGGAGAGCAGCAGGGCGAGCAGGGACTTGCGCAGCAGGGTCATGGGTTTCTCCTGGGGTTGGGTGCCGGGGGAGAGGGCACCGGCGCAGCATTGCGCGGCGCGTGTCGCGGCGAGGTCGCGGCGGCGTCAACCGCGCGTCGCGGCCATGTGCAGGTGGCGTGATTCGCCCCGCCGCGCGCGCGGCGCGCCCGTTATGCTTTCGCTCCCACCGCTGCCNNCGATGGCCATCGATTCCCGCTGCGCGTGTTCTCGCCGCCGCAGGCGCGCGCGGGCCTGCTGTGGGTTCCCGCGCTGGGCGTGCCGGCGCAGAAATACGACCGCTTCGCCGCGGCCCTGGCGCAGGCCGGCGTGGCGGTGGCGGTGCACGAGTGGCGCGGCATCGGCGGCAGTGCGCTGCGCGCGCGGCGCGGCGTGGACTGGGGTTATGCCGAGCTGCTGGGCCAGGACCTGCCGGCCAGCGTGGCCGCGCTGGATCCTTCGCTGCCCTGGGCCTTCGGCGGGCACAGCCTGGGCGGCCAGTTCGCCGCGATGGCCGCGGCGCTGTCGCCGGCGCGCTGCGCGGGGCTGGTGCTGGCGGCCACCGGTGTCCCGGATGCGCGCACGTTCCCGGCCTGGGAACGGGTGCTGATTTCCTCGTTCTCGCGCATGCTGCCGCCGCTCACGCGCGTGGTGGGTTATTACCCCGGGCACCGGCTCGGTTTCGCCGGGCGCGAGGCCGGCCAGCTGATGCGCGACTGGGCCAGGACCGTGCGCACCGGTGTTTACGCCGATTACGGCACCGGGCGTGCGTTGGATGCGCGCCTGCGCGAGCTGGCGCTGCCGGTGCTGGCCCTGCGCTTCCAGCACGACTGGTTCGTGCCCGAAGCGTCGCTGCGGGGCCTGGTGGCCAAGCTCGGCCCAGGCCCGCGACGATGGGAACTGTTCGACGACGCGCGGCTCGGCGCCCCCTCCGACCACTTCCGCTGGATGCGCGAACCCGGCGCCGTGGCGCCGGTGGTCGCGCAGTGGCTGCTCAGCCCTTGAAGTCGCGGTGGCAGGCCTGGCAGCCGTTCTGGATGCGGTTGATGGCCACGCCCGCGGCGGCGCAATCAGCCGGTGGCGTCGCCAGCGCGGCGTCGAGCGAGGCACGCAGCACGGTGGAGTGCTGGATGAAGCGCTCGTCGTCCTGCGTGGGCAGGAACGCTGGTTCGAGGTCGTTGGCCAGGTGGCGCAGCGACTGCAGGCGCGGGGTCAGGTCGGTGGCGGCGCAGCGGTTCTGCTTGAGCGACTGGTCCAGGCCCTTCATTTGGGCGGACATCACGGCCATCACGCCGTTGGGGTAGGCCGTGCCCTGGCGCAGGGCGTTCATGGCGATGAGGGTGGCGGCGGCGCCGACGAACAGGCCGACCAGGACCAGGATCAGGGAACGCATGCACGGGCTCCGGGCAAAAAAAGACCGCCGTGACGATATCACGGCGGTCTTTCGCGGGCAGCGGGTTCAGCGCAGCGGGATGAGTCGGGTGCCGTCCACGCGCACGTAGGCGCCCTCGCGGATGCCGTTGCCCAGGCTGTTGCGGTTGATGACCACCAGGCGGCCGTCGTCCATGCGCACGTGCACGTCGTAGGTCTGTTCGTTGACCTTGTTCTCGATGGCGTTGCCGGCCACGGCGCCGGCGACCGCGCCAGCCACGGTGGCCGTGTTCTTGTTGCCCTGGCTGCCGTGCTTGGGGATTTCGCGCGCCGCCACGGCGCCGACCAGGCCGCCGAGGATGGCGCCGGTGCGGCTGTTGTCGCGGGCGCCGTAGACCACTTCGATGCGTTCGACGCGACCGCAGTCGTAACAGCGCTGCGGCTCGGAGTAGCCGTAGCCGCGGTCGTAGCCGTAACCCGACGAGCGCGGCTGGCTGGCGCAGGCGGACAGCGTGAGGGCGAGGGCGGCGGCGATCAGCAGGGGGGTCTTCATGGCGCTCTCCTTGGGACGGGAACTCGCGTCCGAACCTAGGCGCCCGCACCTGAACTCCCGCCGACCAGACGGCGGGTAGAATGACGCCATGGCTTCTTCCCGATTCGCCGGCATCGACCGGCTCTATGGCCGCGGCGCGGCGCAGCGGCTGGCCCAGGCGCAGGTATGCGTGGTGGGCGTGGGCGGCGTGGGCTCGTGGGCGGTGGAATCGCTGGCGCGCAGCGGCGTGGGCCGGCTGGTGCTGGTGGACGCCGACGAGGTCTGCGTCAGCAACACCAACCGCCAGCTGCACGCCCTCGGCGGCCAGTTCGGCCGCAACAAGGGCGAGGTGCTGGCCGAACGCTGTCGCGCCATCAACCCGGGCATCGAGGTCGAGGTGGTGCCGCAGTTCCTGGTGTCGGCCAACCTTGAAGCGCTGCTCGACCGCGGCCACGACGTGGTGCTCGACGCCTGCGACAGCCTCAGGAGCAAGCTGGAAATGGTGGCTTGGTGCCGTCGCCGCAAGCTGCCGCTGGTGGTCTGCGGCTCGGCCGGCGGGCGCACCGACCCGACGCTGGTGCGCGTGCGCGACCTCTCGCGCACCGAACACGACGCCATGCTGGCCCTGGTGCGCAAGCGCCTGCGCGCCGACTTCAACTTCCCGCGTAATCCCGACCGCTATTTCGGCGTGCCGGCGGTGTACTCGATGGAAAACGTGAAGTACCCGCAGGCCGATGGCAGCGTCTGCGGCGTGCGGCCACAGGTGGGCGCCGACGCGGCGCTCAAGCTCGACTGCGGCGCCGGCCTGGGCGCGGCCACGCACGTGACCGGCACCTTCGGTTTCGCGATGGCCGGCAAGGCGCTGGAGCTGATCCTCAAGGCCAAGGCGCGCTGAGGCCGGGCCGGACGTTCGCTAGCCGAACAGGCGTTCGGCATTGGCGCTCGTCGCGGCGGCGATTTCCGCCGGGTCCTGCCCGCGGAGTTCCGCCACCACGGCCAGCACGTTCGGCAGCCGCGCGGGTTCGTTGCGTTCACCGCGGTGGGCGGCGTCGGGCTGGTCCGGGGCGTCGGTTTCCAGCAGCAGCCACTCGAGCGGCATGGTGGCCACGGTGCGGCGCAGGCGCTGCGCGCGCTCGAACGTGACTGGGCCGCCGATGCCCAGGTGGAAGCCCAGGCCGAACAACTGCCGCGCCTGCTCCTCGCTGCCCGACCAGCTGTGCACCACGCCGCGCAGGCCGCCGACCCGCCGCAGCGAGGCGATCACCTCGTCCACCGCGCGGCGCGCGTGCAGCACCACAGGCAGGTCGAACTCGCGCGCCAGTTCCAGCTGGCGCTGGAAGTAGCTGCGCTGCGCTTCCGGGTCCAGGCCTTCGACGAAAAAATCCAGGCCGCATTCGCCCACCGCGGCGGGGTGTTCGCGGGCCAGCCATTCGGCCAATTCCTCGAGGTCGCCGGGCTGGTGGCGGTCCAGGAACATGGGGTGCAGGCCGTACGCCGGGCGCAGGCCCGGGTCGGCGGCGCAAAGCGACCGGATCTTCGGCCAACTGGCACGGTCCACCGCCGGCACCAGCTGCCGGGTGACGCCGGCGGCACGGGCGCGGGCCAGCACCTGGTCGCGGTCCGGGTCGAATTCGGACGCGTCGAGGTGGCAGTGGCTGTCGTACAGCCGGTTCA
>DNNT01000050.1 GCA_003497545.1 Arenimonas sp.
GCTACAACGCCCAGTTCGGCGGCCAGCTGTTCTACGAAATCGAAAACGGCAAGATCACCCGCATGCTCGAGGACGTGGCCTACCAGATCCGCACGCCGGAATTCTGGAACGCCTGCTCGGCGATCTGCGACGAGTCGGACTACCGCCTCGGCGGCAGCTTCTTCGACGGCAAGGGCCAGCCCGGCCAGATCTCGGCCGTCTCGCACGGCGCCGCGACCACGCGCTTCGACGGCGTGAACATCATCAACACCGCCCGCAACCTCGGCTGACCGGCGCAGGAGCCCTGAACCATGAGCATCTACACCGAAGAACAGGCCAAGGCCATCCTGGACAAGGTCATCGCCCTGTCCCAGGCCGACGAGTGCACCGCCACGCTGTCGGGTTCGATCACCGGCAACATCCGCTTCGCGCTCAACAACGTCTCCACCAGCGGCATCGTTTCCAATGCCCAGCTGATCGTGCAGTCGGCGTTCGGCAAGCGCGAGGGCATCACCACCATCAACAGCTTCGACGACGCCTCGCTCGAGCGCGTCGTGCGCCGCGCCGAGGAACTGGCCCGCCTGGCGCCGGAAAACCCCGAGCGCATGCCGGCGCTGGAAAAGCAGGACTACAAGCCCAGCCCCACCTTCGTGCAGGACACCGCCGACATCACGCCCGAGCAGCGCGCGCAGATCGCCGCCGCCTCGATCGGCCCGTGCAAGGACAACAAGCTCATCGCCGCCGGCTTCCTGCAGGACGACCAGAGCTTCTTCGCCTTCGCCAACTCCAAGGGCAACTTCGGCTACCAGCGCGCCACCAACCTCGACTACACCTGCACGGTGCGCACCGAGGACGGCCGCGGTTCCGGCTGGGTGTCGCGCAACGCCGCCGACGTGAAGCAGTTCGACGCCGACGAGTCCATCCAGGTCGCCATCCAGAAGGCGCGTGATTCGGCCGAGGCCAAGGCGCTCGAGCCGGGCAAGTACACCGTGATCCTGGAACCGGCCGCCGCGGCGGGCCTGATCAGCTTCATGATGTTCTTCTTCGACGCCCGCCAGGCCGACGAAGGCCGCAGCTTCCTGTCCAAGAAGGGCGGCGGCACCAAGCTGGGCGAGCAGGTCTACGACCCGCGCGTGACCATCATGGCCGACCCCTGGGACCCCGAGGCGCCGGTGATGCCCTGGGACCAGGAAGGCCTGCCGCGCGAAAAACACGCCATCATCAAGGACGGCAAGGTCGAGTACCTGCAGTACTCGCGCTACTGGGCCGAGAAGCAGGGCAAGCGCGCCGTGGGCCAGCCGGGCAACCTGCTGATGGCCGGCGGCAGCAAGTCCACCGCCGAGCTGGTGAAGGGCACCCAGAAGGGCATCCTGGTCACCCGCACCTGGTACATCCGCATGGTGGACCCGCAGACCGTGCTGCTAACCGGCCTGACCCGCGACGGCACCTTCTACATCGAGAACGGCGAGATCAAGCACCCGGTGAAGAACTTCCGCTTCAACGAGTCGCCGGTGATCATGCTCAACAACATCGAGGAGCTCGGCAAGCCGGTGCGCCTGAGCGGCGACGAGTCGCCGTTCGTGATGATGATCCCGCCGATGAAGCTGCGCGACTTCACCTTCACCTCGCTGTCCGACGCGGTGTGACCGAAGGTGGCGCCGATGCAACGCCGTCGTTTCCTCGGCCTGCTCGGCGCCTCCCTGGCCCTGGCGGCGGCGCGTCCCGCGCGCGCCGCCACGGCCGACTACGATTTCTGGTTCACGCGCCTGATGTACGACTCGGGCGACTGGGACGTGGACCAGCGCATGCCCGCCAACGTCATCACCTCGCTGATCGAATACACGAAGCTGCGGGTTGACCCGAAGGAGCACGTGCTGGCCCTAGCCGACCCGCGCATGCTGCAGGCGCCGTTCTGCTACCTGGCCGGGCACAAGCTGGTGGAGTTCAACCCGGAGGAGCGCCGCAACTTCGAGCGCTACGTGCGCAGCGGCGGCTTCGTGTTCGTGGACGATTGCAACCACGACATCGACGGGCTGTTCGCCAAGTCCTTCGAGGCCGAGATGGCCGCCATCTTCGGCCCTCGCGCGCTGCAGAAGCTGCCGCCGCGCCACCCCGTTTATTCCAGCTTCTTCCGCTTCGACGGCCCGCCCGCCACCGGCTTCGAGCTCAACGGCTGGGGCGACGACCTGGTGCACGACTACCTCAAGGGCATCACCATCGACGGCCGCCTCGGCGTGCTCTACAGCAACAAGGACTACGGCTGCGAATGGGACTACGACTGGCGCAACAAGCGCTGGCTGGCCGAAGACAACACCAAGTTCGCGGTGAACATCGTGATGTACGCGCTCACCGCCTGAAACCAACCCTGGACGACCGATGACCGTTTCCGCTTCCGCCCAAGACCTGCAGGCCCAGCTGGCCCGCCTCACCCCGCTGCGCGAGGCCATCGGCCAGGCCATCGTCGGCCAGCATGACGTGGTCGAGCAGCTGCTCATCGGCCTGCTCGCCGGCGGCCACTGCCTGCTCGAAGGCGTGCCGGGCCTGGGCAAGACCCTGCTGGTGCGCACCCTGGGCCAGGCGCTCGACCTGCAGTTCCGGCGCGTGCAGTTCACGCCCGACCTGATGCCCAGCGACATCCTGGGCACCGAGATCCTGGAAGAAGACCACGGCACCGGCCACCGCCACTTCAAGTTCCAGCCCGGCCCGGTGTTCACCAACCTGCTGCTGGCCGACGAGCTCAACCGCACGCCGCCCAAGACCCAGGCCGCGCTGCTCGAGGCCATGCAGGAAAAGACGGTGAGCTACGCCGGCGTCACCCACGAACTGCCGGCGCCGTTTTTCGTGCTGGCCACCCAGAACCCGCTCGAGCAGGCCGGCACCTACCCGCTGCCCGAGGCCCAGCTCGACCGCTTCCTGCTGCACGTGAAGGTGGACTACCCGAGCGAAGCCGAGGAGCGCGCCATCATCGAGCAGACCACCGGCAGCAGCTCGGCCAAGGTGCCGCAGGTGATGCACGGCGCCGACGTGCTGGCCCTGCAGGCGCGCGTGCGCGAGGTGCACCTGGGCGCCGACCTGCTGGACTGGATCACGCGCCTGGTGCGCGCCAGCCGCCCGGGAGCGAACGCGCCGGCCGAAATCAACCAGTACGTGAAGTGGGGCGCCGGCCCGCGCGCCGGGCAGTCGCTGGTGCTGGCCGCGAAGGCGCGCGCCCTGCTCAACGGCCGCTTCGCCGCCACCCGCGACGACATCGCCGCGCTGGCCTCGCCGGTGCTGCGCCACCGCCTGCTGCTGTCGTTCGCGGCGGAAGCCGAGCAGAAGAGCGCCGACGACGTCGTGGCGGCCCTGCTGCGCGCCGTGCCGCACCCCGCGTAAGGCGCCGATGTCCGGCCCGGACTTCATTCCCGCCGCGGTGCGCGCCCGGCTCAAGGACCTGCGCCTCGCCGGGCGCCGGGCCGCGGGCGGGCACGGCTTCGGCCAGCACCGCAGCCGCAGCCGCGGCGCCGGGCTGGAGTTCGCGCAGTACCGCGCCTACGAACCGGGCGACGAGCTGCGCCAGATCGACTGGAAGCTCTACGCGCGCTCCGACCGCTTCTTCGTGCGCGAATCCGAACGCGACAGCCCGCTCACCGCCTGGGTGCTGGTGGACGCCACCGCCTCCATGGCCCAGGGCGACGCCGCCCGCCCCGGCTGGACGCGCCTGGACGCCGCGCGCGCCCTGGCCGCCTGCGTGTTCGAACTGGCCCTGCGCCAGGGCGACCGCTTCGGCCTGGCCGCCATCAGCGGCGACGGCCTGCAGCTGGTGCCGCCCGGCGCCGGCCCGCGCCACCGCGACCGCTGCCTGCTGGAACTGCAGGGCCTGCGCGCCCGCGGCGACTGGCCCGACGAAACGCGCCTGCGGCCGCTGTGGGAGCGCATCGCGGCCGGCCAGCTGGTGCTGCTGCTGGGCGACGACTTCGACGAAGGCGCCGTGGTGCTGATGGAAAAGCTGTCGGCGGCGCGGCGCGAAGTGCTCAACATCCAGCTGCTCACCGCCGAGGAGCGTGATTTCCCCTTCCGCGGCGGCCACCGTTTCCGCGACCCGGAATCGGACGTCGAACTTATCGGCGACGGCGTCGCCGCGCGCGCCGATTTCCTGGCGCGTTTCGGCGCCGCGCGCGAGGCGCTGCAGGCCCGCCTGGCCGCCAGCGGCGTGCGCCGCGTGGAATATTTCCTCGACCAGCCGCTGGACGCGCCGCTGCGCCGGCTGCTGGCCCCGCAGGCCGCGGAGCGCGCATGAGCCTGGCCTTCCCGCTGGGCCTGCTGGCGCTGCTGGGCCTGGCCCTGCCGCTGCTGGTGCACCTGGCCCGGCGCGAGGAACAGGTGCCGACGATGTTCGCGGCGCTGCGCTGGCTGCAGGCGCGGCGCAAGCCGCAGCGGCGCTTCCGGCTGGAGGAGTTCCTGCTGCTGGCGCTGCGCCTGTTGCTGGTGGCGGGGCTGGCGCTGCTGCTGGCGTCGCCCTTCCTGCGCGGCGCCACCGGTGCGCCGGCGTGGGTACTGGTGCATCCGGCGCTGGACCCGGCGCAGGTGGAGCGAAATCCCGAAACGCCGGCGCATTGGTTGGCGCCCGGTTTCCCGCCGCTGGAAGGTCCCGCGCCCGCGACTGACGTGCCCGTAGCCAGCCTGCTGCGGCAGGCGGACGGCGAGCTGGCGGCAGCCACCGCGCTGACGGTGTGGTTGCCCGCGCGCGTCACCGGCTTCGACAGGGAGCGCCCGCGGCTTTCGCGCGCGGTGGATTGGCGCGTGCTGCCGACGCCGGCCGCAGCGGCGCCCGAGGCCTCGAACGCCACGCCGTTCGCACTGGCCATCCGCCACGCGCCCGACCGCGCCGACCAGGCGCGCTGGCTGCGTGCGGCGCAGAAGGCCTGGCAGGTCGCCGCCGGCGCCGACGCACCCGCGGGCGATGCCGCCATCGCCGGCACGCCGCTGCCGGACAAGGTGCAGGCCGTGGCCTGGCTTGCGCCCGGTGAACTTCCGCCCGAACTGCGCGCCTGGATCGAAGCTGGCGGCACCGCGCTGATCGCCCACGACGCCATTTGGCCGATCACCGGCGGCGGGACGGCCACGCATGACGACACCGACTGGCTCACCGAAACCCGTCTCGGCGCGGGCCGCGTGCTCCAGCTGCACCCGCCGCTGTACGCCGAAGCCTTCCCCGCGCTGCTGGAGCCTGATTTCCCGGCCCGCCTGCGCGCCCGCCTCGAAGCCGCGCCGCCCGCACCCACGCTGGCCGACGTGGCCGCCATGGCGCCGCGCACCGGCGCCGACGGTTTCGAACCCGCGCCCCGTCCGCTGGAACCCTGGCTGGTGGCCGCGCTGTTGCTGCTGTTCGCGTTGGAACGCTGGTTCGCCGCCAGCCCGCGCCGCGGGGCGCCGGCGTGAGCGCGCCGCAGCGCCTGGCCAGGGCCATCGCCGCCGCGCGGCTGCGCAGCGCAGGCGTGGTGTTCGCCTTCGCCACGCCGCTGGCACTGGCCGTGGGCGCGCTGGCCTGGCGCNNCCTGGCGCTTCGCCGGGCCGGCACAGGCCGCGCTCGCCGTCGCCGCGCTGCTCGCCGCCGCCGTGCCCGTGGCCTTGCGCCGCCAGCGCGTGCTCGACGCCCGCTGGGCCGCGCGCCGCCTCAACGCCGACCCCGGCATGCAGGACAGCGCCGACCTGCTGTTCGCCGACGCCACCACGCTCGGCCCGCTGCAGCAGCTGCAGCGCGACCGGCTGGAGCACCACCTCGCCGCCACGCGAAACCTGGACCTTCGCGCGAACTGGCCCGCGCGTGCACTCACGCTGGCCTGGCTCGCCGGCCTGGCCACCACCGGGGCCCTGCTGCTGTGGCCCGCCACACCGGCCGAACGCGCCGCCGCCGAACGCGCGGCCGTCGAAGCATCGAAGGCCGAGGCCACGCACTACACGCTCGTCGGCAGCCAGCTCGACATCGCCCCGCCCGCCTACACCGGCCTGCCCGTGCGCACCGAAACCACGCTCTCGGCGCAGGCGCCCGAGGGCGCGCGCCTGCGCTGGCGTCTGCGCTTCACGCCCCAACCCGAGGCACTGGCGCTGCGCCTGCACGACGGCAGCACGCTGCCGATGCGGCTCGAGGGCGAAGACTGGGTGGCCGAACACACGCTCACGCGCTCCACGCTCTACCGCCTGGTGCCCACCGGCGCACTGCCGCTGCAGGACGACGCCCTGCACCGCCTCGACGCCCGGCCCGACCAGCCGCCGCAGCTGCGCGTCATCGCGCCCGAACGCAGCCTCAGCCTGCGCAGCGAAGGCCAGCGGCAGTGGGCGCTGGAATTCGAGGCCAGCGACGACCACGGCCTGGGCCCCGCGCGCCTGCAGGTGACGCTGGCGCAAGGCAGCGGCGAACAGGTGACGGTGACCGAACGCAGCCTGGCCCTGCGCGGCGAAGGCGAACCCAAGCAACGCCGCTACCGCCAGTCGCTCGACCTGGCCTCGCTGGGCCTGGCCGAAGGCGACGACCTGATCGTGCGCCTGGAAGTGGCCGACAACCGCACGCCGGCGCCGCAGCGCGCGCGCAGCGCCAGCCTCATCCTGCGCTGGCCGATGCCGCCCAGCGGCGAATCCACCGGCATGGAAGGCCTGGTGAAGAAGACGCTGCCGGCCTATTTCCGCAGCCAGCGCCAGATCATCATCGACGCCGAGGCGCTGGTGGCGGAGAAGCCGCGCCTCGCCGCCGACACCTTCCTCGACCGCTCCGACGCCATCGGCGTGGACCAGCGCATCCTGCGCATGCGCTACGGCCAGTTCCTGGGCGAGGAAAACGCCGGCCAGCCGGAAGCGCCGCCGGATGAGGACGGCGAAGTGCACAGCGAAGACGACGGCCACGACCACGGCGACGAAGGCGGCGCGGCGCTCGGCGGCGCCATCAGCGTGCTCGAGGAATACGGCCACACCCACGACGACGCCGAGGCCGCCACCCTGCTCGACCCGGAAACCCGCGCCCTGCTCAAGCAGGCGCTGGACGCCATGTGGTCCTCCGAAGGCGAACTGCGACAGGGCCAACCGGCGCGCGCGCTGCCCCACGCCTACCGCGCGCTGGGTTTCATCAAGCAGGTGCAGCAGGCCAGCCGCATTTACCTGGCGCGCGTGGGCCTGGAGCTGCCGCCGATCGACGAAGCGCGCCGCATGACCGGCAAGCGCGAAGGCCTGGGCGACCGCCGCACGGGCCTGGTGCCCGCGGAAACGAAGGATTCGCCGGTGCCGGCACTGTGGCGCGCGCTCGAATCTGACGACACGCCCGATCTGCAGCCCTTCGCCGACTGGCTGCAGTCGAACGAAACCAAGCTCGAAGACCCGCTGTCGCTGGTGGCCGCACTCGACGCCCTGCGCGCGCAGCCCGACAGCCCCGAACACCGCCGGCACCTGCGCGCCCTGCTCTGGCCCCTGCTGCCCCCGCCTGTCGCCGGCGTAGCCGCCCGCCCCGCCCCCGACACCGCCGGCGCCGCCTACCTCGACGCGCTCACGGAAGCCCCCCCGCCATGAACGAAGTGAACCAGGTTCATTTTTTGAACCAGGTTGATTTTTCGAACCTGGTTGGATTTTCGCTGGCGGCTATCGTGCTGCTCGCCAGCGCGCGCCTGGCGTGGCAGCTGCGCGCGGGCACGCTGCCCTGGCCGCGTTTCCTGCTGCGCGTGGCGGGCCAGGCGGCCGCCGCGGTGCTGCTGTACCTCGTCTTCTTCCCGCCGCTGCAGCCGGGCCGCGAAGGCGCGCTGGTGGTGCTGACGGCCGGCGCCAGTGCGCCTGCCAGCCTGGCACCCGGCGACGTGCTGGTCGCGCTGCCCGAAGCCGGCGACGTGGCCGGCGCCGAACGCGTGCCCGACCTGGGCACCGCGCTGCGCCGCCACGCCGGCCGTACGCCGGTGCGCGTGCTTGGCCTGGGCCTGCCAGCGCGCGACCACGACGCGGCGCGCAGCGTGGCACTGGCCTTCGAAGCGGCGCCGCTGCCGGAAGGCCTGCAGGCGCTCGACGCGCCGTTGAGCGTCGTCACGGGCCGCCGGTGGCAAGTGCGCGGCCTCGCCACCGGCCTGGCCGGCGGCCGCGCCGAACTGCGCGATCCGGCCGACGCCGTGGTCGCGCGCGCCGAACTCGATGAAACCGGCGCTTTCACGCTGGCCACCCCCGCCGGCCTGCCCGGCCAGGTGGACTACATGCTGCAACTGCTAAACGCCGAAGACACCGTCACGCAGTCCCTGGCCCTGCCCCTGCAGGTGCGCAACGCCGCGCCGCGCCGCGTGTTGCTGCTCGCCGGCGGTGCGTCACCGGAAGTGAAATACCTGCGCCGTTGGGCGGTGGACGCCGGCCTTCGCCTGCACAGCGTGATCAGCCTCGGCGGCGGCGTGGAGCTGGGCGACCCGCCGCTGCCGATCACCGCGGCCACGCTGGCCGAATTCGACCTGGTGTTGCTGGACGAACGCGCCTGGCGCGACCTCGGCGAGGGCGGCCGCGCCACGCTGAAAGCCGCGGTGCGCGACGGCCTGGGCGTGCTGCTGCGGATCACCGGCGAACTCACCGCCGCCGACCGCGCCATGCTGCGCGCCTGGGGCCTGCAGGCGGAACCGGCCGACATCGCCCGCGGCCTGCGCCTGCCCGGCACCGAACACGCCGACGCCACCTTGGCGCTGGACGCTGAAACCCGCGCCGCCGACACCGCCCCCCTGCTCAGCCGTCGTCCGCTCGCGCTGTCGGCCGCCGATGGCGCGGCGCTGCTGCGCGCCGGCGACGAGGCGCCACTGGCGCTGTGGCGCGCCGAGGGCCGCGGCCGCGTGGCGCTGTGGACGCTGTCGGACAGCTACCGGCTGTGGCTGGCGGGCCGACGCAGCGCCTACGGCCAGCTTTGGGCGAACGCCGTGGACACCCTGGCGCGTGGCACGGAAGCCGCCATGCCGGAGCTGCCGTCGCACGCCTGGCTCAACCAGCGCGTCGCGCTCTGCGGCCTGCCCGACGGTGCCCGCGTGGGTGCGCCCGACGGCACGGAATCCGCGCTTTGGCCCGACCCCGCTACCGGCCATGCGCGCTGCGCAGGCTTCTGGCCGGCGCAACCGGGGCGGCACGCGCTGCTGGTCGACGAGAACGAGCTGCCGCTGCCCGTGCACGACCCCGCCGAGCTTCCCGCGATGGCGGCGCGCGAGAACCAGCAGGCGACGCTGGCGCTGGTGAGCGGCGCAGGCCCCGCCACTGCAACCCCCGCACCCGTACCGGGCCCACGCTGGCCCTGGTTCATCGCCTGGCTGCTGATGAGCAGCGCGCTGTGGTGGCTGGAACGCCGCCGCCCCGCCTTGAACCTGTAGGAGCGNNCGGCTGAAGCCGCTCCTACAAAATCTTTCCGCTAGCCCGCGGCGTCGCGGGCGGTGAGCTCGGCGGCGAGTTCGGGCGAGACGCCGGGAATGCGGTGCCAGTCGATCACGTCCACCTGCTCGGGCGGCAGGAAACGCTGCGCGTATTCCAGGTACACCCGCTCGCGCAGGAACACGTCGAACAGGTCCGGGTCCACGTGGTGGTCGAGCTTCATGCGGCCCAGGATGGAAAGCGATTCGCTCAGCGTCTTGCCCGGCTTGTACGGCCGGTCGCTGGCGGTCAGCGCCTCGAAGATGTCGGCGATGCCCATCACCCGCGCCTGCACGCTCATCTGTTCGCGGGTCAGGCCGCGCGGGTAGCCCTTGCCGTCCATGCGCTCGTGGTGGCCGCCGGCGTACTCGGGCACGTTGCGCAGGTGCTTGGGCCAGGGCAAGGCCTCGAGCAGGCGGATGGTCATGGTGATGTGGTGGTTGATGATCTCGCGCTCGGCGTGGTTGAGCGTGCCGCGGCGGATGCACAGGTTCTCCAGCTCGTCGGCCGACAGGAAGGGCTGCTCGTGGCCATCGGGCCCGCGCCAGCTGTAACGCGCGATGCGGCGCAGCGCCTCGATGCGGTCGTCGTCCATGAATTCGCCGCCGGTGTTGGCCTGGCGCACGGCGGCGCGGTCGTCCTCCAGCTGCTCCAGCCGCGCGGCGTAGGCGGCGGCGTCGAGTTCGCCGCGCAGGTGGGCGATCTCGGCATCGCGCTTGAGCACCTCGAAACGCGTGTCCACCAGCTCGATGCGGTCGAACAGCGTCTGCAGCTTGGTGGCCTTGTCCACCACGTGCACCGGCGTGGTGATCTTGCCGCAGTCGTGCAGCAGGCCGGCGATCTTGAGCTCGTAGCGGTCGGCCTCGTCCATGCTGAAGTCGGCCAGCGGGCCCACCGTGGTGCGCGCCACCGCGTCGGCCAGCAGGTTGGTCAGCGCCGGCACGCGCTCGCAGTGGCCGCCGGTGTAGGGCGATTTTTCGTCGATGGCAGTGTTGATCAGGTTGATCAGCGCCTCGAACAGGTTTTCCAGCTGGTCTATCAGCCGGCGGTTGTTGAGCGCGATGGCCGCCTGCGAGGCCAGCGATTCCACCAGTTGCTGGATGGCGCCGTCGAAAGGCCGGATGGCGCCGGCCTTGTCCTTGGCGTTGATCAGCTGCAGCACGCCGATGACGTGGCCATCGTGGTCCTTCATGGGCACCGTCAGGAAGGACTGCGAGCGGTAGCCGGTGCGCGCGTCGAAGGCGCGGGTGCCGCTGAAGTCGAAACCCTCGGCGTCGTAGGCGTCGGCGATGTTCACCGTGCGGCCGCTCAGCGCCGCGTGCACCACCACCATCGAATCGTTGGCGCGGCCGTCCGGGCCGTGCATGGCGATGGGCGGGAAGTGGATGGGCGCGCCGTGGCGGCCGCCCATGAAATAGCCCAGGGAATCGTTGCGCAGCACTTCGAAGCGCAGGGTGTCGCCCTCGACCAGGTAGAGCGTGCCGCCGTCGGCGTCGGCGAAGTCGCGGGCGGCTTCGAGGATGCGTTCGAGCAGGGTGGCCAGGTCGCGCTCGTGCGACAGGGCCACTCCGATGGCGTTGAGGGTCTCGAGGCGGCTGAGGATCTCGGAGTCGGTGCTCACGGCGGGCGGCGGGCGGGCGGCGGGAATGCCGGAAACACTGCCGGCAAAGGCCCCGGGGTGCAAATGCCGGAGGCAAGGCCCCGGAATGTCACGAAAAATTCATGGTTTGGTGCTAGCCGGGGCTGTCATGCGGCAGTAACTTTCGGGTGGTAGGCCCCACCACCCCGCCGCGGAGGCACCCATGAAGCTCCTGATCGCCAGCCTGTTCGCCCTCTCGGCCGGCGTCGCCGCCGCCAGCGACGCCCAGCCCGAAAGCAACTTCAACCTGACCTACGCGCTCGAACTCGACCGCGCCGGCCAGATCGTCTCGCTCACCCCGCAGCCGGCCCTCGACAGCCCGGAACTGCAGGCCCGCATCGAAACCGAGGTGCGCGGCTGGAGCTTCCGCCCCGCCCACCTCGACGGCCAGCCGGTGCCCACCCGCACCTTCCTGCGCCTGGGCGTGTCGGCGCCCGGCCTCGACCCCTCGCTGGCGCGCATCGTCTCGGCCACCACCGGCCCGGCCATCGCCTCCATGACCTCGCCGGGCTATCCGGCCGCCGCCCTGCGCCGCGGCGAAGGCGGCCTGGTGGTGCTCAAGCTCAAGCTCGACACCCAGGGCCGCGTGCGCGGCGTCGCCACCCAGCCGGGCTCCAGCCCCAAGCGCGAGTTCACCGAAGCCGCCCGCGCCGCCGCCAAGCACTGGCGTTTCATCCCGGAAACCGCCAACGGCGAGGCCGTGGCCGGCGCGGTGATGATCCCGGTGTGCTTCCGCGCCCACTCGGCGCAGCCGCAGGCCTGCGACTGGCAGGGCCCGGCCGGCCAGCGCTTCACCCCGTCCTCGGTGGCCGTGGCCATCGAACCGGCGGCGCGCATCACCAGCGAGCTGGCGATCGTCAACAACTGACTGATCCCCCACGCTTCACGGAAGGGCGGCCCCGGGGCCGCCCTTTCTTTTTCGCGCGCCGCTATGCTCCGGCCATGGCCGCCGGCATCGAGCTCGAAACCACCCTCGCCTACGCCCAGGGGGCCTACACGGTCGCCGCCGCGTTCGGCAGCGAGGGCGACACCGCCCAACTGGTCCTGGACACCGGCAGCAGCACCCTGGCCGTCACGCCCCGCGCCTACCAGCCGGAACGCGACCGCGCGCGGCAGCCCACGCCCTGGGTGCAGGAAATCAGACNNCGGCCGCCACGCCCGCGCCATCGACGACGCGCTGTTCGCCCTGATCGAAACCGACGCGTCCTTCCTGCGCGACGCCGACGGCTTCTGGGGCCTGGCCTACGCCGGCCTAGACCCCGCCAGCGCGGCCGCCGGCGCGCCCGGTGCGCCACGCACCTGGCTCACGCCCGCCTTCACCGCGCTGGAGGAGGAAGGCGTGGTGCCCAACCGATTCGCGCTCAGCGTCGGCCGCGCCGTGGCCCATGCGCGCGAAGGCGCCGCCACGACCCACCAGCGCGCCGTCGACCCGCTCAACCGCGGCACCCTGGTGCTGGGCGGCGGCAGCGAACAGCAGCACCTCTACCGCGGCGGCTTCCAGGACGTGCGCATCCTGCACGACCTGTACTACAACGCGAACCTGCGCTGGCTGCGCGTCGGCGACGACGACCCGATCCCGGTGCCCGCGCTGGCCCCGGCCGACGCCGCCACGCACTACAGCAACGCCCTGCTCGACAGCGGCAGCAGCTTCCTCGTGTTCGAAGCGGGCACCTGGCAAGCGCTGCTGGCGTCGCTGGGTCGAAGGAACCCAAGCTTCCCGGGACTTGTCGACAAGGCCCAACGCGCCCTCGCCAGCGGCGCCGGCCTGCCGGAAGCCGACGTGGACCCCCGCCACTGGCCCGACCTGCACCTGGGCCTGGAAGCGCCGGACGGCCGCGACACCACGCTGCGCATTCCCGCTTCGCACTACTGGCCGGGCAATGCGCTGCGCACCGGGCAGCGGCTGTGCCTGCTCATGGGCCAGCTGCCGCACTTCCCCCGCCAATCCATCCTGGGCCTGCCGCTGTTCGCGGGGCGCTACGCCGTGTTCGACCGCAGCGCGGGCGGCGGGCTGGGCGTGGTTCGGTTCGCCGCCCGGAGCGAACCCGGGCCATGACGACCCTGCAAACGCCCTCCCTGGTTCTTCGCCCCCTCGAAGCGCGTGACGAACCCCTTTTCCTCTCCCTTTATTGCGACGAGTCCACGATGCGCCATCTGGGCGCCGCCATGGCGCCAACGACGGCCGTTCGCGCCTTCCGGAACGCGTTGGAACAGACTTCTTCAGGCACCGGCACCCAGCGCTTCTGGTGCGTGCAGGCGCGCCCTGGGTTCGAGTCGATTGGCGTGATGGGGCTGACCCGCATTGCGGCGCGTGCCGGCGAAGTGGGCATCCTGGTCGATCCGGCCTGCCGCGGCCGAGCCTTCGCCGCCGAGTCCATTGCGGCACTGGCAGACCACGTCTTCGGAGACCTTGGGGACGAAGTGCTGGCGGCACGCCACGCCGCCAGCAACGCGAGCACGGCGCGCCTGCTAACCAAACTGGGCTTCGAGCGACGGGCGGAGCCAGGCGGCGAAGACCCATGGCACTGGCAATTGACGCCGGCGCTCTGGACCCCGGTCCGGGACCGGTGGCGAGGCCGGGGATTGCATTCCGGTGATGATGGGCTATCGTTCCAAGATTGAGTGACGCGTCGCAGGGGACCATGGTCAAGAGCGGCAGCCTGGCGTGCGTGGGCCTGGGGATGACACTGGGCGCACACTTGGGGCCGCGTGCGCGCGATGCGCTGGAGAACGCGGACGTTGTTTTTGTCGCGGTCTCCGACCCCTTGGTGGAACTGTGGGTGCAGCAGATGCATCCGGACGTGCGCAGTCTCCAGCCCTATTACGCGGAGGGGAAGCCCCGCACCCAGACTTACCGTGAAATGGTGGATGCCATGCTGGCCGAGGTCCGCGCAGGTCGTCGGGTCTGTGGGGCCTTCTACGGCCACCCGGGCGTGTTCGCCCAAGCCCCCCACCGAGCTATCGCCCAGGCCCGCGCGGAAGGTTTTGCCGCGCACATGGAGCCGGGGGTTTCCGCCGAGGACTGCCTCTACGCCGACCTCGGCATCGACCCGGGCACCGTGGGCTGCCAGCACTACGAGGCCAGCCAGCTCATGTTTTACCGCCGCCGGCTCGACCCCGGCGCCTACCTCGTGCTCTGGCAGGCCGGCATCGCGGGCGATCGCAGTTTCCGGCGGTTTTCCACCCCGGCCGCGTATCGCCAGTTGCTGGTTGACCGGCTGGCCGAGGACTACCCGTTGGACCACCCGTGCACCATTTACGAAGCCAACACCCTGGCGATCCATCCACCCCGCATCGAAACCGTGGCATTGTCGGAATTGCCGCGGGTGTCGCTGGACGCCCGGTCGACGCTGGTGCTGCCGCCAGCAATACCATTGCAGCCAGACGAGGGGATGCTTGCACGCCTGGCGGCACTGGATGACGAACTGGCCGCTTGTTCCGATTGACCCATCCATTCAACAAGGGGATACAAAGATGTCGAACGTGATTGCGTTTCTCGAGTCGCTTGGCCGCGACGCCACGATGGCCGCGCAGGGCCAGGACACCTACGCCGCCGCGGTCGACGCGCTGGGCCTGGACGACGAGCCGCGCCAGGCCTTGCTTGACCGCGACGCCGCCGCGCTGGGCGACCTGCTGGGTGGGCGCCTCGAAATGATGTGCCTGCTCTTCCCGGCCGATGGCGACGAGAAGAAGGACGACGACCAGGACGACAGCGACCAGCCGGATGACGGCGAGCGCAAGGAATCCATTGGCTTCTCCGCCCGCCACTGACCCGGCGAACCTGCACGCGACGCCATGCACCGACGTTTCGCCATTGCCTTTTTCGCCGCGGCGCTGTGCATGGCGCCGCTGCGCTCGGAGGCCTCGCCGGCCTTCGACGCGATGCTCAAGCAGGCCGAAGCGGTGCGGAGCGCGGACCCGGCCCAGTTCGAATCGCTGATCGGGGACCTCAACGCCAGCATCGCCTCGGCCAGCAAGGCGCAGCGCGAGCAACTGCAATACCTCAAGGCCTACCACCTGGCCTACGCCGGCCGGATGGACCTGGCGTTGCAGGCGGCCAAGCAGCTATTTGACTCGGGAACCGATCCTTCGGCTCGGTTCCGCGCCGGCGCGCTCCTGGTCAATGGTTACGCGGTCACCCGCGAGTTCAGCGAAGGCCTTCGCTACCTCAACGAAACACTGGCGCTGATCGACGAGATCAAGGATCCCGAACTGCGCCACCACGCCTGGTCGGCCGCCGGCATCATCCACAACCAGGTGGGCCAATACGAGATCGGCATGCGCTACGCACAGCTCATGCTGGATGACGAGCCCTCCCCCCGCACGCGCTGCTTCGCAGGCACCATGCGGATGGAGTCGCTCTACAACCTGCGCCTGCTGGCCGGCCGGGAGTCGGAACTGGACGCGCTGGTCGCGCAGTGCCTGGATGTCGGCGAACCCGTCGCCGCGAACTTCGTGCGCGGCCACCTCGCGCGACTGATGTCCGACCGGGGCGAGCGCAACGAGGCCGTGGTCTTCCTCAATCGCCACCTGCCCGAGATCGAAGCCACCCGGTATCCGCGGCTGGTGGGCGAAATTCACTCGGTACTGGCCGAGATCAACCTTGCCGCCGGCGATTCCCGCCAAGCCGATTCGCATGCCCGCAAGGCCATCGGCCAGGGCACCAGCATGGCCAACTCGGCACCGTTGGTAACCGCTTACCGGGTGCTTTACGAAAGCGCCCTGCAGCAAGGCGACACGACAGCCGCACTGGCGCACCACATCAATTATGCGGCAGCCGACAAGGCGTACCTGGACACGGTGAAGGCGCGCGAGCTCGCCTACCAGGAAGTCCTGAACGAAACCCGCGAAAAGGGCCAGGCCATCGAACTGCTCAGCCGCCAGAACCAGGTGCTGCAGCTGCAGCAGCAGGTGGACGCGCAGCAGCAGCGCAACACCCTGCTGCTGGTGCTGCTGCTGGCCGGCCTGCTCGGCACCATCGCCCTCTGGGCCTGGCGCACGAAGAAGGCGCAACTGCTGTTCCGCCGCCTGGCCGAAACCGACGCGCTCACCGGCATCTCCAACCGCATGCACTTCAGCCGCCGCGCCGAAGAAGCGCTGGAGTACTGCCGCAAGGATGGCGAAGACGCTGGCCTGGTGATGTTCGACCTCGACGAGTTCAAGGCCATCAACGACCGCTTCGGCCACGCCGTCGGCGACTGGGTGCTCAGGCAGGTGGCCGACACCTGCAGCGCCATCTGCCGCAAGCACGACCGCTTCGGCCGCCTGGGCGGCGAAGAATTCGCCTTCCTGCTGGTGGGCTGCGACCTCGGCTCGGCCATCGCGCTGGCGCAGGAATGCCGCAAGCGCATCGCCGCCATCGACACCGCGCCCAGCGGCCACGTGTTCCGCATCACGGCCAGCTTCGGCGTGGCCGGCACCCGCAACTGCGGCTACGACTACCTCACCCTGCTCAGCCGCGCCGACGACGCCCTGTACCGCTCCAAGCGCGAGGGGCGCGACCGCGTGCACGTGCACGGCCTCGAGGCCGTTCCGGGCGCCCTTCCGACCGCCTGACTGGCCGGGGCGCCCCTGCGCCCGCGTTGCTCGGAAGACCAGCACGTTCAGCCCGCGTTTCGTCCTTTCCGGCGAATGACCCCGGAACTGTGACCCAGGCCCCGCGCAAAGCGTGCAGGCGCCCTGCAAATCGCATGGAAGTGTGCGCAATCTCCCACAGTGGCCAACTGTGAGGCGTTACGCATCAACAAGTTAGGGCGCTTTCTAGACTGCTCACCAAGGATCAGGGATTCCCCGAGGAAACCCCGGTCCCTCCCCCCAGCGGAGCAGCAGCATGAACGCCAACAGCCAGTTCAAGCGCCCCCACCTCCCCCGCCTCGCGGCCGTCGCCGCGCTGCTGCTGGCCCTGGCCACGCCGGCCTTCGCCCAGGGCCAGCTGGCGGTGCAGCCCGAAGGCGGCCGCGTCGCCGCCTCGGCCACGGTGACGTTCCGCATCATCGTGCGCGAAACGGTCCGCCTGGACGAGAAGAACCTGGTCGCCAACGTGGTGCGCAACGACCGCCACTCGCCGCCGGAGCAGCGCCAGGTTGCCGATCTTGGCAACATGCAGCTGGTGACGCTGGCCCGCCCGTAAGCCACGGCATAATCGGGCGGCCCCACGGAGCCGCCCATGCCGCACCCGCTTCCCGAAACGCCCCGCCTGCGCCTGCGCGAACTGCACGACGGCGACGCGTCCTTCCTGCTCGAACTGCTCAACGACCCCGACTTCATCGCCAACATCGCCGACCGCGGCGTGCGCAGCGAGGACGACGCGCGCGCCTATCTGGCGACCGGCCCCGCGGCGAGTTACGCAAAGCACGGTTACGGCCTGTGGGCGGTGGAAATGAAGCCCGGCGGCGAACTCGCCGGCATGTGCGGCCTGGTGAAGCGCGATTTCCTGGAGCACGCCGACATCGGCTACGCCTTCCTGCCCGCCTGGCGCGGCCGCGGCCTGGCCGCGGAAGCCGCCCGCGCGACGCTCGCGCACGCCTTCGACGTGCTGGCAATGCCCCGCCTGCTGGCCATCGTCAACGAAGGCAATGCGGCCTCGCGCCGGCTGCTGGAATCGCTGGGCATGCAGTCGCAGGGACTGCAGCCGGTGGGCGGCCAGGAGCTCGTGGTCTACGCCATCGACCATCCCGCCCGCGGCGCCTGAAAACAAACGGGGCGGGCCGCTTGCGCGCGCCCACCCCGTGTTTGTCGCAACGCGCGCGCCCGGAGGGCGCGGCGCTTTTGCTACGACCGTATCAGGCCGCGGCGTCCTTGAGCTTCTTGAGCGGACGCACCTTCACCTTGACGGTGGCCGGCTTGGCGGCGAACCACTGCTCTTCCTTGGTGAACGGGTTGATGCCCTTGCGCTTCGGCTTGGCCGGCACGTTGACGACGGTGATCTTCAGCAGGCCCGGCAGGGTGAAGCTGCCCGCGCCCTTCTTGCTGACCGAACCGTGCACGGCGCCTTCCAGCGCGGCCATCACGGCGCGCACGTCCTTCGAGGCGACGCCGGTGGACTCGGCGATGTGCGACACCAGGCCCGACTTGGTCAGGGCTTCCTTGATCGGCTTCGGCGCGGCCGGCTTGGCAGCGGCCTTCGGGGCAGCCTTCTTCTTCGCAGCTTTCTTGGTAGCCATTATTTTTTCCCGTGGTTCTCGGTGGGTAATTGGGGTGCCTGGGAATCGCCCCCGGCCCAGCGAATGTAGGGCAAGTGAAGCGCGCCGCCAAGTGGAAAATGGCGAAAAACCCGGGTTTTTTCGCAAGCCCGGCAAACCGGGGCCGCCGCGGGCCGGTTTTTCCCACTACCTGCGTATAGGCAGGCCGGTTTGGCCGGGGGAAAATGGCCTTCCGCGACGGCATGGACGAACGAACTTGAAGACCCTGGGACTGATCGGCGGCATGAGCTGGGAATCGACCCTGCCCTACTACCGCCTTGCCAACGAAGCCGTGCGCGAGGCGCTGGGCGGCCTGCACAGCGCGCGCCTGGTGCTCTACAGCGTGGACTTCGCCGAAGTCGAACGCATGCAGCGCGAGGGCCGCTGGGACGACGCCGGCCGGCTGCTGGGCGACGCAGGCAAAGCCCTGCGCGCCGCCGGGGCCGAAGCGCTGGTGCTGTGCACGAACACCATGCACAAAGTGGCCGCCGACATCGAAGCCATCTCCGGCCTGCCGCTTCTGCACATCGCCGACCCCACCGCCGCGGCCATCCGCGCCGCCGGCCTGGCGCGCATCGGCCTGCTGGGCACGCGCTTCACCATGGAAGGCGAGTTCTACCGCCGCCGGCTGGAGGAGAAACACGGGCTCGAGGTCCTGGTGCCCGACGACGGCGACCGCGAGCTCGTGCACCGCGTCATCTACGACGAACTCTGCCGCGGCCGCATCGAAGACGCCTCGCGCGCGGCCTACCTGGCGGTCATCGACCGGCTTGCCGCGCGCGGCGCCCAGGGCATCGTGCTGGGCTGCACCGAGATCGGCCTGCTGGTTTCCCCGGCCGACACCGCGCTGCCGCTGTTCGACACCACCGCCCTGCACGCCCGCGGCGCGGTGGCCTGGGCGCTGTCCGGCGAACCGCTAGAATGCGCCACCCGAACCCCAGGAACCGCCCCATGAGCGACACCCCTCCCGACCGCCTGTGCGTGAACCCGCGCAGCCCCTTCTACGACGAAGCCATGCTCGAGCGCGGCATCGGCGTGCGCTTCAACGGCACCGAGCGCACCAACGTCGAGGAATACTGCATTTCCGAAGGCTGGGTGCGGCTGCCGGTGGGCAAGTCGCTCGACCGCCGCGGCAATGCCATGACCATGAAGGCCAACGGCAAGGTCGAGGTGTGGTTCCTCGACACCGCCGCGCCGGCGCAGGACTGATTCAGCCGGCGAATTCGCCCAGCGCTTCGGCCAGCGGCGCGAGCGCCTCGCGGTAGGGCAACCAGTCCGGCGGCGACGGCGCGCGCAGGCCGCCGCGCACCTGGCTGGCGCTGGCGGTGGAAACGGCCCCGCCGCGGGTTGCGAAGTCCAGCATGCCGGGCTCGTAATCCAGGCCAAGGTGCGCAAGCACGCGGCGCAGTTGGCCTTCCGGGTCGCGCAGCAAATCGGCGTGGGCCAGGTCGAGCCAGCGTTCGCCCAGCACGCTGCGCCAGTGCGCCGCCAGCGCGTGCTGGCCGCGCCAGTAGGCGGCCAGTTCGCGCTGGTCGTAGCTGTAGCGGCAGATGTCGCCATAGAGCTGGCGCAGGTTGGAAAAACACGCGTCCATCGCCGGCCGGAACACGTGGATGAAACGCGCCCGCGGCAAGGCGCGCGCGATCAGGCCGGCGTTGAGCAGGTTCGAGGGCAGCTTCTCGGTCCAGCCGGCGCGGCCGCGCGCGCGCCAGGCCGAGCGCGCCATGAAATCGGCGCCCAGCGCGGCGAAATCCAGGCCGGCCGCGCGCTGCAGCATTTCTTCGTCCAGCAGGCCCGCGGGGCGGTAGTCGGCGGCTTCGCGCAGGCTGGCGCTGAACTGCCGGCTCTCGCCGCCGTCGGCCAGCTGCGAATGGCCCGCCAGCAGGCGCTCGAGCACGGTGCTGCCGGCGCGGAAAAGACCCACGATGAAGACCGGCACGGGTTCGCCTTCGCCCGCGTGGCCGGGGCCCTGCACGAAGCCGGCGCTGCACAGGCGCGGCAAGGCGTCGAACAGGCGCTGGTCGGCCGCGGCGTCGTAACGCAGGCGGGCGCGCTTGGCGGCGCAGCCGCGTTCGAGGGCGCCCCAGGCTTCGTCGTGGCGGCCCGCGTCGTGCAGCTCGGCGTGCAGCGCGAAGCTGAGGTGGATGTCGTGCTCCGAACCGGGCGCCGCCTGTTCCCGCGCGGCCTGCAGGCGGGTGATGCGCGCGGCGGCGCCGGGACGGTCGTGCGCGCGCAGTTCGGACAGTCGCCAGTGCGCGTGCGCGAAGTGCGGGGCAAGCGCGATGGCCTGTTTGAGGTCGGCGCGCGCCGCGGCGAAATCGCCCAGGAACAGCTGCGTGGTGCCACGCAGGTACCAGGCCGGGGCACTGGTGGCATCGCGCGCCAGCGCGGCGTCCAGCCAGGACAGCGCGGCGGCGTGGGCGTCGGCCTGGCCCAGCAGGTCGGCCAGTTCGACCAGGCTTTCCACGGGCGCATCGGCCGCCCGCGGCCACAGGCGCGTGGCCAGGGCCTGCAAGGAAACCACGTCGTGCTGCGCTTGCAGCAGGCGCGCCAGGGCCAGCGCCAGGGGCCAGTCCGGCGTTTCCAGCGCCAAGGCGCGTTCGGTGGCGGCGCGTTCGCGACGGGGATGGCCCGCCAGGCCTTCAGCCTTGGCCAGCGCCACCCA
Source organism: Arenimonas sp. (assembly GCA_003497545.1). GTDB lineage: Bacteria > Pseudomonadota > Gammaproteobacteria > Xanthomonadales > Xanthomonadaceae > Arenimonas. Next base: position 20,840 of record DNNT01000050.1, read on the forward strand.
GCCCACGGCCTGGTCGGGTTGCTGTTCGGCGCAGGCGCGGAAGCACGCCGCCGCGGCCGGCCAGTTGCGCCGCGCGGCTTCGGCATTGCCCTGTCGCCACAGCGCGTCGTGCCCGTCCATGGCGGCAACGCTATCACGCGGGGAGTAAGCTTCTCCCGTCACCCTTCCGACGGAGAACGACCATGAAGATCCTGCTTGCGGTGGACGGCAGCAAGGCGGCGCAGGCGGCCACGAAGCTGGCCGCGCAGATGGCCAAGGCCATGGCCGCGCCGCCCACCCTGGTGCTGATGCATGCCGATGCGCCGCTGATGCGCCGCGTCGCCGCGGAACTGGGCCTGGAGGCCACCCGCGCCTACCACGAGGGCAACAGCAACCTCGCGCTCAAGCCCTCGCGCGCCGCGCTCAAGCGCGCCGGCGTGGCCTTCGAGGAAAAAACCACCGTGGGCGACCCGGCCGAAAGCATCACCAAGGCCGCCAAGGCCGGCAAGTTCGACCTGGTCATCATGGGCTCGCACGGCCGCACCGCGCTGAGCAGCGTGCTGCTGGGCTCGGTGGCGAACAAGGTGCTGTCGCAGAGCACCGTGCCGGTGCTGGTGGTGCGCTGAGGCGTTGCCGCCTCAGGCCGCCGCCACCGGCACCGCGCCCTGCGCACGCATCGCGNNAACGGCGCGCCAACGCGCCGAAGCCGACGAACAGGCCGGCCAGCGCCAGCACTGCCACCGCGTGGAAGGCGCGGCCGCCCGCGGAAGGCGGCGCGAACTCGCCATCGAGGCCGTAGAAGAACAGCGCGTCCACCATCTGGGTGACGCCCAGGCCCAGCACCATGCCGTAGCCGGCGTCGGTCATGGTGGCGATGGAATTGGCCAGCGACAGGCCCGCCACCCACCAGAACCACGAGGCCGAACTGCGCACGATGCGCGCCGCTTCCTCCACCGCCAGCGCCTTGCCGCCGACCTGCACCTGGGCCGCCGTGGCCGGTGCCGCGTTCGCTTCTTCCATGCCCGCTCCCCCGGGTGGTGATGACCTGCCGGACTCTGGCAGACCGGCGGGGCCGCCGGCAATCAGGCCGTGCGAATCGCAAATCCCGGCATACGTTTCAGGTGCCGCAGAAGGTGTTGCGCACGCGCTCGGCGGGGTCGGGCGGGGCCATGAAGGGCACCTGCGCGGGGCCGTCGTCGAAGGGGCGGCGCACGGCGGCCAGCAGGGCTTTGAAGGGCACCAGGTCGCCTTCGGCCGCGGCGGCCAGCGCGGCTTCGACGTGGTGGTTGCGCGGGATCACGGCCGGGTTGGCGGCGCGCAGCCGCGCGGCGCGTTCCACCGCAGGCAAGGCTTCGCGCGCGAGGCGCTCGCGCCAGCGTGCCAGCCACGCGTCCATGGCCGGTGACTTGGGCAGCGCGGTGGGCGCCGCGCCCTCGGCCGCCGCGACCAGCGCGCGGAAGGACAACGTGAAATCGGCTTCCACCGCCTGCAGCGCTTCCAGGAAATCCCGTGCCAGCGCCTCGTCGCCGTCCTCCGCCGTGGCCAGGCCCAGCTTGCGGCGCATGCCGGCCAGCCAGTGGCCGCGGTACGTGTCGGCGAAACCTTCGATGGCGGCGCGGGCGTCGGCCAGGGCAGTGTCGGGGNNCGGCCAGCCGCGCCAGGTTCCACTGCGCGATCGGCGGCTGGTTGCCGAAGGCGTAGCGGCCCTGGCGGTCGATGGCGCTGAAGGCCTTGCCCGGGTGGTATTCGTCCAGGAAGGCGCAGGGGCCGTAGTCGATGGTTTCGCCCGACACGGCCGCGTTGTCGGTGTTCATGACGCCGTGGATGAAACCCACCTGCATCCACGCCGCCACCAGCCGCGCCTGGCGCGCGGCCACGGCCTTGAGCAAGGCCAGCGGGCGGTTCGGCGCCTCGCGCAATTCCGGGTAGTGCCGTGCGATGACGTAGTCGGCCAGCCGCGCCACCGAGGCGTCGTCGCCCCGCGCCGCGAAATACTGGAAGGTGCCCACGCGCACGTGGCTGGCGGCCACGCGGGTGAGCACGGCGCCGGGCAGGATTTCGTCGCGCACGACGACTTCGCCGGTGGCCACCGCCGCCAGCGAACGCGTGGTGGGAATGCCCAGCGCGTGCATGGCCTCGCTCACCAGGTATTCGCGCAGCACCGGGCCGATGGCCGCGCGGCCGTCGCCCCGGCGCGAAAACGGCGTGGGGCCGGCGCCCTTGAGCTGCACGTCGAAACGGCGGCCCCGTGGATCGACCACTTCGCCAAGCAGGATCGCGCGCCCGTCGCCCAGCTGCGGCACGAAATGGCCGAACTGGTGGCCGGCGTAAGCCAGCGCGATTGGCTGCGCGCCATCCGGCAACACGTTGCCCGAAAAAACGTCGGCCGCACGCGCGGCCAGCGACGCATCCAGCCCCAGTTCGGCGGCCAGCGCGGTATTCCAGGCCAGCAGGCGCGGCGCCTTCACCGGGGTGGGCGCGACGGCGGCGTGGAAAGCGGCCGGAAGACCGGCATAGGTGTGTTCGAACATGCGCGCAGTGTCGCGCGATTCGCGGGGCGATGCCCGCAACGGCCCGTTGCGGAAATTCCGACGCATGGTTTGCAGGAATTACCCGGTCACGCCCGCGTGCGGCCTTGATGCAGCGCGGTTCCGCGCTTGGCAAGGTTTATGCAGCACTCCAGTCAGTCCCTCGCCCCCTGGAGAGCCGCATGCTGAACCTCGAGCTGCCCGTCGACGCCCCCTCCCCCCCGCCGGTGGCGCCGGGACCGGAAGGATTGCGCCGCGCCATGCAGGACGTGCTGTCGGTGGAATCCGACTTCGTGTCCAAGTTCCTGCCCCGCCAGGCCATGGCGCGGATTCCTTCCGGCTTCCCGGCCTTCGCGCAGTGGCACCACCGGCAGCTCGACGACCCCACGGTGACCTGGGCCGACGCCGCGCCCGCCTACGCCCTGGCCTGCCTGTCGCATGCGGCCTACGGCGGCGCCTTCGACCCGAGCGTGGAGTGGGAGCTGGAACTGCAATGGGCCGACCTGGCCCCGCTCTCGCGCCTCCCCTGGCCGCAGGCGCGGCGGCTGGTGATGGCCGCCTGGGCCTACCTGTCCGACGACACCTCGCTGCCCGAAGGCCTGGACGCTGCACTGGAAGCCGCATCCCACGCCGACGAAGACCTCACCGCCCAGCTCGACCTGGAACTGGTGCCCGCGTTCGTGGTGCTGCGCGCCTCCATGGCGCGCCTGCCCATGGCCGAATGGCGCACCCGCGGCCAGGAGCGCTGGCTGCCCACCGACACGCCGGCGCTGCTGCTGGCGGCCAGCCCTGCGCTGGCGCTGCTGGATTGCCTCACCCTGCACGGCTTCAACGAAGAAGAACCGCGCTGCCTGGCGCGGTTGGCCTTCGCCCCGCACCTGCTGCGCGGCCTCGAGGAGAACCCGGGCCAGGACGACGCCCTGGCGCAGGCGCGCCGCCGCCGCGACGTGGCGCGCTGGGCCGCGCAGGCCGAATCGCTGCTGCTGCGGGTGCCCAGCCCCACCTGCCCCGGCGAATTCAACCTGCTGGTGAACCCGCGCCACCCCGACTTCGCGCGGCTGCAGCGCTTCGACTGCCGCTTGCTGCACCTCGACCGGCGCCGCCAGGGCCACTGATGGCGCGCGCTCAGCCGGGCGGGTGCAGCAGTTGCCTCACCACGTCGAGGCAACGCTGGCCGTCGAGCTCGATCTGCTCGAGCACCGGGTCGCGGCCCTCGTGGCCCGTGTGCAGGCTGAGCACGGCGGCGTTCATGAGCAGCGAGTTGAGGAAGTTGCGCACCTGGTGTTCCACCACCAGCAGCGTTTCGCGCGACAGCGTCACCCAGGGATCGCGCTGGGCCGCCGGCCGGGCGGACAGGAAGGGCGCCAGCGCGGCCAGGTAAACCACCAGCGCGGCGCGGTCGTCGGCGCTGAGCCCGCCGCCTTCCCGGAAGTGCAGGCGCAGCACCAGCCAGCGCAGCGGGCTGGCGGGCAGGTTCATCGGGAAGTCTTCGCAGGGCTTGCCGTCCTCGGGCGGCAGGCTGCCGGTGGCGGGCACCCAGCGGGCGTCGTCGCAGCCGCGTTCCGCCAGCCAGGTGCGCACCATGCCCGGGAACAGGCGCGCCAGCTCAGGCGTGGTCTCCATGGTTTTCCCCCGTGTCGCCGATGCCCGCGGTTTCAGCCGCGGGGTCGTTGCCTTCGTCGTCGCCATCGTCGAGCGCGGGCGGGCCGGCCGGTGCGGCCTGGTAGCTGTTGAGGCGGTTGTAGAGCGTCTTGGTGGCGATGCCCAGCACCTGCGCCGCCTTGGCCTTGTTGTTGTCGAAATAGGCCAGGGTCTTGAACAGCATGCGGCGCTCGATTTCGTGCAGCGGCGTGCCCACGACGAAGGTGATGGAGCTGGCGGTTTCCGCCGACGGGCCCGGGTCTTCCACCGGCAGGCCGGGCGTCACCAGGTCGCCGTCGGCCAGGATGTAGGCGCGCTGGATGATGTTCTTGAGCTCGCGGATGTTGCCCGGCCAGCGGTAGCGGCGCAGCCGGTCGGCGCCTTCGCGGGTGAGCACGCGCGCGGTGCCGCAGCGGCGGTTGAGGCGGTCGAGGAAGAGCTGGGCGATGGGCAGGATGTCCATGGGCCGGTCGCGCAGCGGTGGCACCGACATGGGGAATTCGGCCAGGCGGTAATACAGGTCTTCGCGCAGGCGGCCGGTGCTGATGGCGTCGGCGTGCGGGCGGTTGGTGGCGGAAACGATGCGCACGTCGAGGTGGATGTCCTCGCTGCCGCCGACGCGGCGGATGTGCCGGGTTTCCAGCGCGCGCAGCAGGTGCACCTGCAGGTGCGCCGGCATTTCGCCGATTTCGTCCAGGAACAGCGTGCCGCCCTGGGCCTGCTCGAACAGGCCCACGTGGCGCGCGTTGGCGCCGGTGAAACTGCCGCGCTCGTGGCCGAACAGCTGGCTGGTGAGCAGGTCGGGCGGCACCGCGCCGCAGTTGCAGGCCACGAACGGGCCCGGGCGCGCGCTTTCGGCGTGGATGGCGGCGGCCACCAGCTCCTTGCCGACNNGCCTTCGATGAACACCGAGGCGTCGGTGGGCGCCACGCGGCGCACCTGCCTTCGCACGGCGTCCATGGCCGGCGACGGGCCGGCGATGCCGTGCCAGGGTTCGGTGGGCGGCGCTTCGGTGGCGGGCTGGCGGGCGGCGGCGGTTTGCAGCAACTGGCGGAACTTCGCCACCTGCAGCGGCTTCACCACGTAATCGACGATGGGCAGGTGCATGGCCTTGAGCGCCGATTCCACCGTGGGGTGGCCGGTGATCAGGATCACCTGGGTGCGGCCGCCGAGGTCGAGGTGCTCGAGCAGCTCCAGGCCGCTGCCGTCGGGCAGGGAAAGGTCCACCAGCGCCACGTCGAAGGCGTGTTCGCGCAGGCGCTGGCGGGCCTGGCCGAGGCTGCCGGCGATCACCACGTCGAAACCGAGGGCACGCGCGATTTCGGCGGCGGCCCGCACGAAGCCGACGTCGTCGTCGACGATCAGCAGGACGGAAGAATGGGCCATGGCAGCGACCTCCGGATGTTCCAGTCTGCTCCAACGCAGACATCCGTTGGCGACAGGCGTCACGTTTCCGGGGGCGTCGTGGCGATATTACACGCCCGGGTAAATCCTGCAGCGGTGGCCGGAGGCGGCATCGAACTTGCTAGGCCGCGGGTCCGCTTCGCCCAAGACACCTGCGTTAGTATTCCTGTCATGGCCGTCGCCGTGTCACCTATCGATCTGGTGTGCCCTGCCGTCGGCCAGCACCCGGCGGTGGCCACCCTCTTCGGGGGCGAGCCGTGAAACTGGTGCTGGCCCTGGGCGGCAATGCGCTGCTCAAGCGGGGCCAGGCCCCGGACCCGGAGCTGCAGCGCGCGAACATCGCGATGGCGGCCACCAGCCTGGCACCGGTGATCCGGCGGCACGCAAGCGTGCTGACCCATGGCAATGGTCCGCAAGTGGGGATGCTGGCGCTGCAAGCGCTGGCGGACCCGGCGCGACCGCCGTTCCCGTTGGACGTGCTGGGCGCTGAGAGCGAAGGCATGATCGGCTACGTGCTCGAGCAGGAACTGTTCAATCGTCTCCCGGGCCACGAAATCGCCACGCTGCTGACACAGGTCGAAGTCGACCCGGGCGATCCGGCGTTCTCGCGTCCCGACAAACCCATTGGCCCGGTCTACCTGCAAGCAGAGGCCGAGGGGCTGGCGCAATCCCGGGGCTGGACGGTGGCCCGCGACGGCGACTACTGGCGCCGCGTGGTCGCGTCGCCGCGGCCGCGCCGCATCCTGGCGCTGCCGGCCATCCGGCGCCTGGCGGACGCGGGCGTGACGGTGATTTGTGCGGGTGGCGGCGGCATCCCGGTGGCGCGGGGCGACGATGGTGCGCTGTTCGGCCTCGAAGCGGTGATCGACAAGGACGCGGCCAGCGCCCTGCTTGCCCTCGAGCTTGGCGTCGATGCCCTGGTGATGCTCACCGACGTGGCCGCGGTGATGACCGACTTTGGCACGCCGGCGCAGCGCGCACTGCGCCGCGCCACGCCGGACGCCCTGGAAGGGCTGGCCTTCGCGGCCGGCTCGATGGGTCCCAAGGTGACAGCCGCGGTGGCCATGGCGCGGGCCGGACGCCGTGCGGCGATCGGCGCGATCGGCGAACTGGAAGCCATCCTGGCCGGCGAAGCGGGCACCTGGATCGAACCGGCCCACGCCGCGGACGAGCCCGGCCTGGCCTGGTGGTGAAACGGCCCGCCTAGGCCACGCGACCCCGCGGCTGCTGCTGGGTGATGCAATGCACGTCGCCGCCACCGAGCAGGATTTCGCGCGCCGGCACGCCGACGACCTGGCGCCGCGGAAAAGCCTGCGCGAGGATGGCCGCCGCCTGCGCGTCGCTGCGCTCGTCGAGCAGGGGCATGATCACTGCGCCATTGCAGCAGTAGAAGTTGACGTAGGAGGCGGCCAGCCTCAGCCCGGCCGTACGCGGCTGCGTGCCTTCGACGACATCGACGCCCAGCGCCTCGTCGGCAGTCATGTACAGCGGCCCCGGCTGCGGCAGCTTCACCACCTCGAGCGGTCGCCCGCGCGCGTCGGTGGCGCGGCTGAGCCGCTCGAAGGCATCGAGACTGATGGCGTACTGCGGGTCGTCACGGTCGTCGGTCCAATCCAGCAACACCAGCCCCGGCCGCGCGAAGCGCGCAAGGTTGTCGATGTGCCCCTCGGTTTCGTCGTTGTAGACGCCACGCTCGAGCCAGACGATCTTGCTGACACCCAGGTACTCGGCCAAGCGGGCCTCGAGCTCGTCCGGCGACAGCCCGGGATTGCGGTCGTGGTTGAGCAGGCACTCACGCGTCGCCAGCAGGGTGCCCTCGCCGTCGACCTCGATCGAACCGCCCTCGAGCACGATCGGGGCGGCGTACCGGGGCACGTCCTCGATCTCGAGGATCTTGTGGCCGACCAGGTCGTCCTGGTCCCAGGGGAAATACAGGCCACTCTCGAGGCCACCCCAGGCATTGAACTTCCAGTCCACGCCGCGCACCTCGCCCTCGGCGTTCACCAGGAAACTGGGGCCACAGTCGCGCACCCAGGCGTCGTTGCTGGTCATCTCGACCACGCGCACGGCGTCGGGCAGCAGGCGCCGCGCATTGGGGAACTGCGCCGGCGAGACGCACATGGTGACGCGTTCCTGGCGGCTGATCGCCCGCGCGACCTCCACGAAGGCGGCCTGCGCGGGTTTCGCGCCCCAGCGCCAGTTGTCCGTCCGCTCCGGCCAGAGCATCCAGGTGCCGCGATGCGGCTCGAACTCGCCGGGCATCCTGAACCCGTCGGCCGCAGGCGTTCCCGGCAGGGTTCGGCTCATGCACCGCCCCGCGCGATGCGCTGCTGGCGGATCACCAGCCATTCGCCCACCAGCAGCGTGGCCACCACGCCGGCGATGATCGGCCCGGCCGAGCCCCAGTCGATCGGCTCGCCCGGGACCCAGACGAAGAAGACGATTGCCTGCAGGATGAACAGAACGCACACCGTCGCCATCAGCCACAGCCAGCCCGTCGGCCCGCCCATGCGGTAGGGGCGAGGCGTGCCGGCGTCGATGCGGCGCAGGCGCACGAAGGTGGGGAACAGCAGCAGGTAGGGCAGCAGGAAGACGATGGAACTGAAGGCGAACAGTGTCCAGAACAGGTCTTCGGTGGTCTGCGCAATCACGCCGTAGGCCAGGATCACGGCCGTGCCGACCACGCCCATGGCCAGGAAGGCGCCCACCGGCGTCTTGTGGCGCGGATGCATCAGGCCGAGGACCGCCGGCAGTTCGCCATCGGCGGCCGCGGCCTGGGCCGTGCGGTTCGCGCCCAGCGACCAGGTGACCATGTTGGCGAAGAAGGTGTAGAGCGCGCCGATGCCGACGACGGTGACCAGGGCCTTGCCCGTCGGCGAGTCGCCGAAGATGCGGGCGGCGGTGTCGAGCAGGCCTTCGACCAGGCCGATGTCGGCCTGCGGCAGCACGGCCAGGATGCGCCCGCCGCCGACGGCGACGGCGTGGCCTTCCAGCACCACGCCATGCGGCTCGACCGGGACGACCCAGCCGGCTTCGATCAGGAGGTCGCAGGCCTGCGGCGCGGCGCTCGTGGTCATCCGGTCACTTCACCCGGGAGACGTACTCGCCGGAGCGGGTGTCCACCTTGATGATCTCGTCCTGGTTCACGAACAGCGGCACGCGCACCACCGCGCCGGTCTCGAGCTTGGCCGGCTTGCCGCCGCCGCCCGAGGTGTCGCCGCGCAGGCCGGGGTCGGTCTCGACGATCTTGAGCTCGACGAAGTTGGGGGCCTGCACCGCGATCGGGGTGCCGTTCCACAGCGTGACCACGCAGGCTTCCTCGCCCTTGAGCCAGTTCTTGGTCTCGCCGATGCCGGCGGCGTCGGCCTGCACCTGCTCGAAGGTCTCGGGCTGCATGAAGTGCCAGTACTCGCCGTCGGAGTAGAGGAAGTTCATGTCGGTGTCGACGACGTCGGCGGCCTCGAGGCTGTCGGTGGCCTTCATGGTCAGCTCGACGGTGCGGCCCGACTTGATGAAGCGGTAGCGCACGCGGGTAAAGGCCTGGCCCTTGCCCGGCTTCACGTACTCGGTGTCGGTGATCACGCACGGCTCGTTGTTGACGATGATCTTCATGCCGTTCTTGACGTCGTTCATGCCATAGCTGGCCATGCGTATCTCCTGGGTCGGGTCGCCCGCCTCGGCGGGCGGGGCGGCTACAATGGGTGATCTTTCCGGGCGCCCAGGCGGGCCCCGTCCAAGCCCGACATGATAACCGGCCAAGCCCTGTCCCTGCAGCAGACCCCCACCCCGCCCGCCCGCTGGCAGCAGCTCTGGCGCGACGCCGTGCGCGATCCCGCCGAGTTGCTGGCCCTGCTGGGCCTGCCCGGACTGGCCGCGCGGGTGTCGGCCGACGCCGCCGCCCAGTTCCCGTTGAGGGTGCCGCGCGGCTTCGTGGCGCGCATGCGCCCGGGCGACCCGAACGACCCGCTGCTGCGACAGGTACTGCCGCTCGACGACGAAGACCGGCCCGCCCCGGGGTACGGCCTGGACGCCGTGGGCGACCTCGCCGCCAGCGGCGGCACCGGGGTGATCCACAAGTACCGCGGCCGCGTGTTGCTGGTGGCCACCGGCAGCTGCGCCGTGCACTGCCGCTATTGCTTCCGCCGCCACTACCCCTACGCCGAGCAGACGGCCGCCGCCGGCCAGTGGCGCGAGGCCCTGGACTACCTGGCCGCCGACACCGGCGTGTCCGAGGTGCTGCTTTCGGGCGGCGACCCGCTGTCCCTGGCCACGCCCAAGCTGGCCGAATTCACCCGGGCCCTGGCCGGCCTGCCGCACGTGCGCCGCCTGCGCCTGCACACCCGGCTGCCCATCGTGCTGCCCGAGCGGGTGGACGAGGAGCTGCTGGCCTGGCTGTCGGCGCTGCCCCAGCAGGTGGTGGTGGTGGTGCATGCCAACCACGCCAATGAAATCGACGCCCCCGTGGCCGCGGCCCTGGAGCGCCTGCGCGGCGCCGGCGCCCACCTGCTCAACCAGGCGGTGCTGCTGCGGGGCGTCAATGATTCGGTGGGGGCGCTGGCCGACTTGTCCGAGGCCCTGTTCGCGGCCGGCACCCTGCCCTACTACCTGCACCAGCTCGACCGGGTCGCCGGCGCGGCCCATTTCGAGGTGCCCGATGCCGAGGCCCGGGCCCTGCACGGCGAGCTGGCCGCCCGCCTGCCGGGTTACCTGGTGCCGCGGCTGGTCCGGGAAGTCGCCGGGGCGCCGTCGAAAACGCCGCTGTAAGCCCGGCCAGGATGTTGCCTCCGCGGACATTCTGGTATTGTCTCAATCCCCCCGCGCAAGCCATTGATGCATAAGGAGTGACCCCGGATGGCACAGCAGGACGCCGTGATCCGCCTGCTCCTGGTCGAAGACCGCCTGGAGGACGCTGAACAACTCATCAGCCACCTCCGCAACGGCGGCATGGCCGTGCGCCCGCAGCGCCCGGAATCCGAGGAGGAACTGGTGCAACTGCTGGCNNCATGGTGCTGGCATCCTTCGAGGCGAAGTACCTGCCGCTGGCCACCGTGGTCGAGCGCGTCAACGCCACCGGCAAGGACATCCCGGTGATCGCCTCGGTCACCACGCTCGACGAAAAGACCGCGCTCGCCGCCTTGGCCGCCGGCACCCGCGACGTCGCCATCCGCCACCGCGCCGAGCACGTGCAGGCCGTGGTGCGCTCCGAATTCTCCGCCCTCACGGCCCGCCGCGGCCTGCGCCACCTCGAGGCTTCGCTGCGCGAGACCGAGCGCCGCTGCGACGCGCTCATCGCCTCCTCGCGCGACCCGATCGCCTACGTGCACGAGGGCATGCACATCCGTGCCAACGACGCCTACCTCGAGATGTTCGGCTTCGAGGGCTTCGACGAAATCGAAGGCCTGTCGGTGCTCGACCTGATCGCGCCCCAGCACGCCGACGGCTTCAAGCAGCTGCTCA
>DNNT01000314.1 GCA_003497545.1 Arenimonas sp.
GGCCAGCCGGTTGGCGCCGTGCACGCCGTTGCAGGCCACTTCGCCGACCGCGTGCAGCCCGGGCAGGGTGCTGCGACCCAGCGCGTCCACCGCGATGCCGCCCATGTGGAAATGCGCCGCGGGGGCCACCGGCAGCCACTTCCGGCACGGGTCGATACCGTGCGTCTGTCCGATGGCGAGCGCGGTGGGAAATTCCGCCGCGAGGGAATCGCCCAGCGCAGTGGCATCGAGCCAGGCGCTGCCACGGGCATGGCGCTCCCGCCACACCTCGCGCGCCACCACGTCGCGCGGCGCNNACTGGATGAATTCGAGGTCGCGTGCAGCCGCGCCGGCGTCCAGCGCCAGCGCCAGGCCGGCACCGTCCGCGCCCGGCGGGTTGGTGGTGGCGGCGAACAGCGCGCCGATGCCGCCGGTAGCCAGCACCACGTCGCCGGCCTGAAGTTCGGTGATTTCGCCGGCGGCATCGGCCAAGCGCACACCCGCAACGCGCCCCGCGTGCAGGCCGATGCCNNCCGCCAGCGCCGCCACGATGGCTGCGCCGGTGGCGTCGCCGCGGGCGTGCACGATGCGGTGGCGACCATGGCCCCCTTCGCGCCCGAGGCAGTAGCCGGAGCCATCGCGATCGAAAGCCACGCCCTGCCCGGCCAGCCACGCGACGGCCGACGCCGCCTGCGACGCCAGCCAGCGCACGCAGGCCGCGTCGTTGTGGCCGGCACCGGCGACGAGCGTGTCCAGCGCGTGCTGCGCCGGGTCGTCGCCTTCGCCGAGCGCGGCTGCGATGCCACCCTGCGCCAGCGCGCTGGCGCTTGCGTCGCCGGGCCGGCCGCGGCTCACCAGCCACACCGGCCGCGGTGCCGCCGCCAGCGCCACCGACAGGCCGGAGATGCTNNCTCAGGCCGCGTCGCGGCGGCCGACCGCCAGCATGCGTTCCAGCGCACCGCGGGCGCGCGCCGCCACGTCGGCGGGCACGACGACTTCCCCCGACAGGTCGCGCAGGCAGGCGTGGATGTTCTGCAGCGTGATGCGCTTCATGTGCGGGCAGAGGTTGCAGGGCTTGATGAACTCGGTGGCCGGGAACTGCAACCGCAGGTTGTCGGCCAACGAACACTCGGTGATCAGCGCCACGCGTTCGGGCTGCTCGCGCTCAAGCCAGGCGCCCATGGCACTGGTGGAACCGACGAAATCGGCCTCGGCCAGCACCTCCGGCGGGCATTCCGGGTGCGCCACCAGGCGCGCGTCGTAGCGCTCGCGGGCATGTCGCGCCTGCGCAGCGGTAAAGGTCTCGTGCACCTCGCAGCGGCCGTCCCACAGCACCAGCTGCACGTCGGTGCGGCTGGCCACGTGCGCGCCCAGGTAGCGGTCGGGCAGGAAGATCACCTTGTCGGCGCCCATCGCTTCCACCACCTGCACGGCGTTGGCCGAGGTGCAGCAGGCGTCCGATTCGGCCTTCACTTCGGCGGTGGTGTTGACGTAGCTCACCACCGGCGCGCCCGGGTGGCGGGCGCGCAGGGTGCGCACGTCGGCGGCGGTGATGGCGTCGGCCAGCGAACAGCCGGCGCGTGCGTCGGGAATGAGCACCTTCACGTGCGGCGCCAGGATCTTCGCGGTCTCGGCCATGAAGTGCACGCCGCACAGCACCACCACTTCGGCGTCGCAGTTGGCGGCGGCCTGCGCCAGCGCCAGCGAATCGCCGGTGACGTCGGCGACGCCGTGGAAGATTTCAGGCGATTGGTAGCTGTGCGCCATCAGCACCGCGCCGCGCTCGCGTTTGAGCCGGCGGATCGCGTCGATCCAGGGCAGGTGCAGCGGCACTTCCATGCAGGGCAGCAGTCGTTCGAGCGTTGCCGAGAGCGTGGCGTATTCCTCGTCCAGGCCCTCGCGCCAGCGCGGGGCGAAGTCGTCCTGCGGATGGGCGACGGCGTTCATGCCTGCTCCCGGTAGGCGTCGCGGGCGTCGCGGGCCAGGCGCGCGCCGCGGTTGAGGGCGATGCGCGCGCCCAGCGGCACCGATTCCCAGGGCAGGCGGTCGAGCAGGTTGCGCGCGGTGAGGCCGAGTTCGGTGTCGCCGGTCAGTTCGAGGCGGCGCTGGAAGAACAGCGTGTCGGCGTCCTCGAGGCGGCTGGCGAGCAGCAGCAGGTCGGTGGCGCTGCCGCGCACGGTGGCTTCGGCGGGTTCGTCGCTCGCACGCAGCCGGTCGCCGTGCAGTTCCAGCACCCACGACAGGCCCAGGTCCGGCACGGCGATGCCGAGCCGCCGGCCACGCATGAAGTCCAGCTCGCCCTTGGCCAGCGGCGCCGCCAGCAGGCGACCCACCGCGGCTTCCAGCGCGCGCTGCTGCCAGGCCTGCGGCAGGCGCGCCAGCAGCGGCGCCCAGCGTTCCGGTGGCGGCANNCGGCGGCGCGGCGCGGTGGACGTCGCACCCGGCGGGCCCGCCAGCGCAGGACGCACGGCCACGCCCTCGATGGCGTCGTCGCCCTCGTCCTCGTCCTGCGCATCGCCCAGGCCCTGCTGCCGCCAGGCGTCGGCGATCACCAGGGACAACTGGCCGCGCGCCAGCTCCGGCGGCAGCCCGAGCCGGCGCGCCAGGCCCAGGCCACGGGCCAGCACGCGCAGTTCGCGCTCGGGATCCCGCGGCGGCAGGCCGGCGCGTTGTTTCAGGCCGGCGGCGGCACCCACCAGGCGGCGGCGCCCGGCGAGCAGGAGCAGCATGGCGTCGTCGAGTCCGTCGATGCCACGGCGCAGCAGCGCCAAGGCGCTGGGTTCAGGGTTCATGGGGAGACTCCCGAGTTGGAATGGAGGCCGGTGGGTGCGAGGCGGCGAAAGCCTCCACTTCGCGGGCGATGTGGCGCTGGGCCAGGGCCAGCTGGGCGTGTGCAACGGCCAGGGCCAGACCTGCCGCCACGGACAGCAGCCAGCCTGGCCAGGCGACGGCCGCCGGCAACGCCAGCGCCGCCACGGCGAAACCGAGCAGCAATTGCTGGCGGCGGCGCGGCGACAGCAGCGAGTGCACGCCCGGCAGTTGGATGCCGCGGCCGCAGCGGCGGTGCAGCGTGATCCAGCCGAGGAAGGCGCTGATCTCCACCAGCATCGCCATCACCAGCAGCGGCAGCGCCGCGCCGATGGCCAGGGCGCCGGCGAGGCGGGNNTCCCAGCGCGACGAAACCCAGCCGCCAGGCGCGCGGCAGCGCCGCCGACATCGGCTTGCGCGAACGCGACTGCAGCCACAGGCCACCCAGCGCGACCACCAGCGCCACGAGCGCCAGCAGCCCGCGCAGGGCCAACGGATCACCGCTGGCCAGCAGCACCCCACCCGCCAGCGGCAGGCCCACGGCCACCGCGGCCAGCAGCACGGCCTGTGCATTGGCCGGCGCGGCGGGCGTGCCCTGGAACATCGGCATCACCACCCGCCCCACGCTGGCCAGCAGCGCGCCCACCCAGGCCAGCAGGCCGATNNCCCCCCCAGGCCAGCAGGCCGATGGCCGCGTGCAGGTTGGTCCAGTCTGCGAGGGGAATCGCCACGCGCCCGGCCAGCGCCGCCACCAGCAGTCCGCCCAGCAGCGCGGTGGCCAGCCCGCCCAGCAGCGAGACCGCGATGCCGGCGTGCAGCAGGCTGCCGCCAACGTGCCGCAGCAGGCCGGGCAGCGCGGCCGCCACCAGCATCAGGAAGGCGAGCAGGAGCAGACTGGAACCTGTTTCGCGCAGCAGCGGCTGCGGCCAGGCCAGGCCCGCCACCAGCGCCAGCGTGCCGAGGTTGAGCGCCGCATGCAGCACCCGCGCGAAGCCGGCGCCGCCGCGCACGCGCACGCCGGCCGCCGCCGGCAGGAACTGCAGCAGGCTGCCGAACATGGCATTGCCCAGCACGCCCAGGGTGAACACGTGCACCAGCGCCACCGTCGCCGGCGACCAGCGCGAGGCCAGCAGCGCCGGCCCCTGGGCCAGCAGCATCAGTCCCGCCAGCACGCCCCAGGCCGGCACCGTGCGCAGGAAACGCGCCGGCACGGACGGCTCCGGCGCCTGTTCAAGCGCCAGCCTGGCCATGTGCGTCCACCTGCCCCGTCATGGCGGCATTAGGGCACCGGGCGCCCGGGCGCGCCCTGACTTCGGTCAACCCGGGCTAGAAATCCACGCTCACGCCGAGGCTGGCGCCGCGGCCGGGGCGGGAATAGAAATCGATGTCGTCGGCGGTCGCGGCCAGGCCGCGCAGCGCCGACCAGTCCCAGTAACGGCGGTCGGCCAGGTTGAACACCGACAGGTTCAGGCGCACCTGCTCGCCCAGTTCAGCCCAGGCATGCAGGTCCCAGCTGGCGTAGCCCGGCGGCAGGTAAAGCGCGCCGGCGCTCTGGTCGGCGCGGTCCATGCCCTGCACGCCGGTGAGGCGCAGTTCGCTGCCCCAGCGGCCGTCGGCGGATTCGAAGCCGGCGGCCAGGCTGGCGCGCGGCGGCGGCACCGAGTTCAGCGGCTGGTCGCGCGTGGTGTCGTCGCCCTCCGACCAGGTGGCGTTGGCATCGAGGTACCAGCCCTGCGCCCTGGACGACAGCGACTCGAGGTACCAGCGGCCCTCGAGCTCCACGCCGCGGATGCGGGCGCGGTCGCGGTTCACCGACTGGAACACCAGCTGCCCGCTGTCGTTGCGGCCCATGTTCGCGCGCGATTCGATCAGGTCGCGGAAGCGGTTCTCGTACACCGCCAGGCTGCCCTGCAGGAACTCGCCGTTCCAGCGCGCGCCCAGCTCCAGGCCTTCGCTGCGCTCGGGCTTGAGGTCGGGGTTCGGCAAGGCCACGTAGTTGAAGCTGGGCAGGTTCAGGCCGATGTTGACGTCGCTGAAGGGCGGCGCGCGGAAGCCGCGGGTGTACTGCGCGTACAGGCCGAGCGCGCCGCGGGTCCAGCGCAGGCCCAGCTTGGGCGTCACCGAATCGTCGTCGAGCGAGGCTGGCACCACGCCGGGGTTGTCTTCGCTCCACAGAACGTCAGGCCGCGCATCGAGCTGGTANNCCACGGCCCATTGGTCGGACAGGCGGATTTCGTCCTGCCAGAACAGGCCAACATCGGTGGCGCGGCTGTTGGGGAAATCGCGCAGCGGGAAGACTTCGCCCAGGATCACGTTGCTCTGCGTGCCGCTCACCAGGTTGGTTTCGATGCCGTCGCGCAGGCCGCGGTAGTCGTGCCGCGCGATGTCCACGCCGAACACCTGCCAGTGCTGCGCGCCCAGCCATTCACCGCGCCACTGCGCGTTGAGCTCGAGTCCGGTGCTTTCCTGCCCGAACACGAAGCGGCGCTCGCGCCGCGACAGGAAGGGCGTGGCGCGGTCGGCCAGCCGGTACTGGTCGGAGAACTGGTCGGTGGTGGTGTCCTGGCGGTAGAGCAGCAGGCGCACCGGGCCCAGCGCGCCCAGTTGCTCCCATTCGGCGCCCAGGCTGTAGCGCTGGCGTTCGTAATTGTCGTCGCCCAGCAGCGCATAGGTGGTGCTGAAGCGGCCGGGGCCGAACAGCAGCGACTGCACGTCGGTCTGCCGCGAACCTTCGCCGCGCTCGAAGATGGCGCTCCAGCGGCCGGCGATGCCGGCGTCGAGCGAGAAGCGCGCCAGTGCGCTGTCGTTGCGGTAGTCGGCGGGATTGGCGGCGAAGGCCGGGTCGTCGGCGGCGTTGCGCGTTTCTTCGCCCTGCCGGCGGCCCAGCGACACCAGCGCCGCGAGGCGGCCGTCGTCGCTGCGCGCCAGCAGGCGGCCCGACAGCCAGCGGCCCTGGTCGCGGCTGCCGGCACCGGCGCGGGCCGAGCCCTGCACCTGGTCTTCGTCGTCGCGCCATTCGGCGTCGGCCGGGTCGGGCGTCCAGTAGGCCACCACGCCGGCCAGGGCCTTGCTGCCGTGCAGGGTGGAGGCCGGGCCGCGCAGGATCTCGACGCGGTCGACGATGCCCAGTTCCACCAGGTCGCGGCCGGCGAGCGCGAACTGGCCCACGCCGAAGCCGTCGGCCAGCGGCACGCCGTCGAGTTCGACGCCCACGCGGTTGCCGTCCAGCCCGCGCAGGTTGAAGCCCTGGGCGCCGAAGCGGTTGGCGTCGGCGCCCACGTCCAGGCCCGGCACCAGTCGCGCCAGGTCCTCGATGGTCTGCACGCCGCGGCGCTCCATCGCTTCGCGATCTACCCGGCTGACGGCGCCAACCACCAGTTTCACCGGCTCGGCGCTGCGGCTGCCCACCACCACCACGGCGTCGAGCGTGCGCAGCGTTTCATCGCCGCCGTCGGGCGCCGCCAAGGCGGCGGCCATCGCCAGGGCCAGGGTCGTCATGGACATCGAATTCTCCGCGCATCAGGGTCTGCCGGCACCGTAAGTTACCCGCAGGCAGCGCGGATTTGACGACTGTCAAACCACTGTCCGTGGAGGCGCTGAATCTTCGTTGCGCTTGATGCAGGTCAGGGGAAACCTGAGGTGACGGGGACCAAGCTTCACCCGACGGCGGGCCACCCGCCGAACACGTGAAAGTCCATCAACGGGGATCCACCATGAAAAGAACGCTGATCAGCACTGCACTCGCGCTTGCGCTGTGCGCCGTGTCCGCCCATGCGGCGGCGGAAAGCGACGTCGTCAACGAGCGCGTGCCCAAGTCCGAAGCCGAGGCCGGCGAAGCCGCCTACCTCGCCAACTGCGCCGCCTGCCACCAGGCCGAAGGCCAGGGCCTGGNNGGCGGGCGCCTTCCCGCCGCTCAAGGACTCCGACTGGATCCAGCGTGATCCGCAGGCCGCCCTGCAGGCCGTGCTGGCCGGCCTGAACGGCAAGATCACCGTCAACGGCAACGAGTACAACGCCGTGATGCCGGCCATGAGCCACCTGGCCGACGCCGACATCGCCGCCATCCTCAACCACGTGATGGACGAGTTCAACGACCTCGACACGCGCTTCAGCGCCGACCAGGTCGCCGCCGCGCGCAAGAAGGTCGCCGGTGCCTCCGACCCGGCCCAGGGCCAGGCCCACCCGGGCACCAGCCAGGCCCAGGCCGCCTACGAGGGCGCGCCCTCCACCCTCGCCGCCGCCGACGTGAAGATGCACCGCACGCCCGGCGCCCCGGACATGACCGAGGAAGAATTCGCCGAAGCCACCGACATCTTCTTCCAGCGCTGCGCGGGCTGCCACGGCGTGCTGCGCAAAGGCGCCACCGGCAAGCCGCTCACGCCCGACCTGACCCAGGCCCGCGGCACCGACTACCTGCGCGCGCTGATCAACTTCGGCTCGCCGGGCGGCATGCCCAACTTCGGCACCGGCGGTGAACTCACGGCCAAGCAGGTGGACCTGATGGCCCGCTTCCTGCAGCACACGCCGCCCAACCCGCCGGAATGGGGCATGGCGGAAATGCGCGAGAGCTGGAAGGTGCTGGTGCCGCTCGCGGACCGCCCGACCCGCAAGATGAACGACTACAACCTCGAGAACGTCTTCTCGGTGACCCTGCGCGACTCGGGCGAGATCGCCCTGATCGACGGCGACACCAAGAAGATCATCAACATCATCAAGACCGGCTACGCCGTGCACATCTCCCGCGTCTCGCACTCGGGCCGCTACGTGTACACCATCGGCCGCGACGGCAAGATCGACCTGATCGACATGTGGATGGAAGTGCCGGAGCGCGTCGCCGAGATCAAGATCGGCCTCGAGGCGCGTTCGGTCGAGACCTCGAAGTACAAGGGCTTCGAGGACAAGCTGGCGATCGCCGGCGCCTACTGGCCGCCGCAGTTCGTGATCATGGACGGCCCGACCCTGGAGCCGATGAAGATCGTCTCCACCCGTGGCATGACCGTGGACACGCAGGAATACCACCCGGAGCCGCGCGTGGCCGCCATCGTCGGCAGCCACAAGCACCCGGAGTTCATCGTCAACGTCAAGGAAACCGGCCGCATCCTGCTGGTGGACTACAGCGACATCGACAACCTCAAGATCACCACGCTCGACGCCGCCCGCTTCCTGCATGACGGCGGCTGGGACGTGACCAAGCGCTACTTCCTGACCGCGGCCAACCAGAGCGACAAGATCGCCGTGGTGGACTCGCAGGAGCAGCGCATGGTCGGCCTGATCGACGTGGACAAGATCCCGCACCCGGGCCGCGGCGCGAACTTCGTGCATCCCGAGTACGGCCCGGTCTGGGGCACCTCGGCGCTGGGCAACGACAAGATCACGCTCATTGGCACCGACCCGGAAGGACACCCGGACCAGGCCTGGAAGGTGGTCGAGGTGCTGCACGGCCAGGGCGGCGGTTCGCTGTTCATCAAGACCCACCCGAAGTCGGCGAACCTGTGGGTGGACACGCCGCTCAACCCGGACGCGAAGGTGTCGCAGTCGGTGGCCGTGTTCAACATCAACGACCTCGATGCCGGCTACACGGTGCTGCCGATCGCCGAGTGGGCGAACCTGGGCGAAGGCCCGAAGCGCGTCGTGCAGCCGGAGTACAACGCGGCCGGCGACGAAGTCTGGTTCTCGGTGTGGAACGGCAAGGACCAGCGTTCGGCCATCGTGGTGGTGGACGACAAGACGCTCAAGCTCAAGGCCGTCATCGACGACGCCCGCCTGGTCACGCCGACCGGCAAGTTCAACATCAACAACACGGTGAACGACGTCTACTGAGGCGTCCAGGCCGCGCAACAAGAAGGGCCCCGCACCGCGGGGCCCTTTTTTTGATGCGGCGTTCTTGGATTCTTACGGCCAGGTGCGCTCGACCTGCAGCCACAGCTTGCGGGTGTCGCGGGCGAAACCATCGCTGCGGTAGTCGGCCAGCTTCACCAGGCCGCTGAAACCCGCCGGCAGCGGGAAGGACAACGAGGCGTCCCATTCGCGGCCGTAGTCGGCGCCGCCGCGATCGGCGCTGAAGTCGTGGAAGGCCACCGTCCAGCCCAGCTTGCCCTCGAGCTTGCCGCGGCCGAACTTGCCCGACACCGAGGCGTAACGGTCGTCCAGGCCATTGGCCGGCGTCACCAGGAACTTGTCGGCCCAGCCGTTGAAGGCATGCAGCGTCGCCAGCGGGGTCTGGAAGGCGTTGGCGCCGTCGCCGCCAAGTTGTTCCCAGCCCAGCTTCCAGGTCAGGCCCGCGGCGGTGAGCGCCGGTTCCACCAGGACATAGTCGGCGTCGATGTCGCGCGGGTTGCCGGCATGGTCGCGCTGGCGCGCCGCTTCCAGCGCCCAGCCGAGCTTCGCCGCGCCGAGCGCGCGTTCGCCGGTCCAGCGCAGGCCCAGGGTTCGGGTGGAAGCCGCGGCCACGTCCTGGTCCTCGAGCACGTAGGCATACGCCACCAGCGTGCCCACACCGCCCTGCCAGGCCAGGTTGGCCAGGTGGGCGTCGAGGTCGCGCTCGCGCGCCAGCGGGTCGCGGGCTTCGTCGCCGGACACGCGGTGCACGCGGTCGAGCCAGGCGTAGCGCAGGGTCAGGCCGGCGCGCGGCGTGGCTTCAAGCAGCACGGCGTCGTAGGTCTGCTCGTTCTGGCGCCAGCCCACGTTTCCGACGAAACGCTGGTTGTCCAGCAGCAGGCGCTGCCGGCCCAGCGTGGCGCCAGCGCGTTCGCCGCGCCAGCGCAGCCAGGCCTGGTTGACTTCGAGCGCATGCGCATCGGGCACCAGCGGGTAGGCGGTGCGGCCATTGGCGCCGGAATTGAAGTCGTCGCCGATTTCCGCCACGCCCTCGGCCTCGAGGCCCACGGAGAAACCGCGCGCCAGGCCGCGGCTCCAGCCCAGGCGCAGTCGCAGCGTGTCGGCGCTGGCGTCGCGGGCGAAGGCGGCGTCGTCCACCGATTCATGGCGGTAGCGGAAATTCGCGGTCCAGGCGCCGGCGTCGGCGCTGGCCGCGCCCGCGGCCTGCAGCGCGGCGCAGCCCAGCGCCAGCGCGATCTGTCTTGCGAGTGTCATGGCACGAATCCATTAGTGGCCCGGATCGGGTCGCGGGGATGCTGCATCGCGGCGCGGTGCGTTCCCATGAGCCACGTCAAGCGGCCGCGAGATTTTCTCGCGGGCCCTCGGGGTTCCCCTCGCTGGCCAAGCGGTGCAGACTGCGCCATGCCGCATCCGCTTGACGTGCATCAGCGAATCCGGCGCGTGTTCGCGGGAAGCTGCCGCCATTGTTGGAAGACAACACTTGACCGGAGAAGCACGATGAAACGCCACCTGCTCGCCCTTTCCATCGCCGCCCTGCTGGCCCTGCCCGGCTGCCGCGACAACCCCAATGCCAACCTCGACGCCCGCGACCAGCCCACGGCCACCGCCAACGGCGAGTCCGACACCGGCGGCTCGCGCAAGGGCGACTTCGGCCCGCCGCAGGGCGAGCCCATCGAAGCCGTGCTGACCAACCCGCCGCTGGTACCGCCGGCGATCGACCGCGATTACCCGGCCAAGGTGGTGGTGAACCTGGAGGTGCGCGAGGTCGACCTCGAGATCTCCGAAGGCGTCACCTACACCTTCTGGACCTTCGGCGGCACGGTGCCCGGCAGCTTCATCCGCGTGCGCCAGGGCGACACGGTGGAGTTCCACCTCAACAACCACCCCGATTCGAAGATGCCGCACAACATCGACCTGCACGGCGTGACCGGGCCGGGCGGCGGCGCGGCGTCGAGCTTCACGGCCCCGGGCCACAGCTCGCAGTTCACCTTCAAGGCGCTCAACGCCGGCCTCTACGTCTACCACTGCGCCACCGCGCCGGTGGGCATGCACGTCGCCAACGGCATGTACGGCCTGATCCTGGTCGAGCCGCCCGAAGGCCTGCCGAAGGTGGACCGCGAGTTCTACGTGATGCAGGGCGACTTCTACACCACCACCAAGTACCGCGAGAAGGGCCACGCGCCCTTCGACATGCAGCGCGCCATCGACGAGAACCCGACCTACGTGCTGTTCAACGGCTCCGAGGGCGCGCTCACCGGCGACAACGCCCTCAAGGCCAACGTGGGCGAGAGCGTGCGCATGTACGTGGGCAACGGCGGCCCGAACCTGGTGTCGAGCTTCCACGTGATCGGCGAGATCTTCGACAAGGTCTGGTTCGAGGGTGGCACGCGCTTCCAGGAGAACGTGCAGACCACGCTCATCCCGGCCGGCGGCGCCGCCATCGCCGACTTCCACACCGAGGTGCCGGGCAGCTACGTGCTGGTCGACCACTCGCTGTTCCGCGCCTTCAACAAGGGCGCGCTCGCCATCATGAAGGTCGAGGGCCCGGAGAACCCGGAGATCTACTCGGGCAAGGAAGTGGACGAAACCTACCTGGGCGACAAGGCTGCCTCGATGGCCCCGGTGGCGCAGGCCGCCGCCGCCGCGCAGGCCGGCACGCTCAGCCTCGAGGACCAGGTGAAGGCGGGCGGCGCGCTGTTCGCCGGCACCTGCTCCACCTGCCACCAGCCGGACGGCAAGGGCCTGCCGGGCGTGTTCCCGCCGCTGGCGCAGTCCGATTACCTGGCCAAGGGCAACGACGCGCTGATCAACGTGGTGCTCAACGGTCTCAGCGGCCCGGTCACGGTGAACGGCCAGGACTACAACTCGGTCATGCCGCCGATGAGCCAGCTCACCGACGACGAGGTGGCCAACATCCTGACCTACACGCTCAACAGCTGGGGCAACCCGGGTGGCCGCGTGAGCAAGGACGAGGTCGCCAAGGTGCGCGCCAGCACCGAGCGTTCGGAAGGCGCGGCGCACTGACATGCGCGCGGCCTGGCTGGCCCTGGCCCTGCTCGCCACCCCCGGCCTTGCGGCCGGGGCTGGCTGGGCGCGGCTTCCGGGCGGTGAATTCAGCTCGGTGCTCCGCTACGAGGACACCGGCGGCAAGGTGAAGGTGGCGCCCTTCGAACTGCAGCGGCTGCCGGTGACCAACGCCGAATTCCTGGCCTTCGTGCGCCGCCAGCCCGACTGGCAGCGCGGGAAGGCACCGGAAGTGTTCGCGGAGCCGCGCTACCTCAAGCACTGGCAGGGCCCCACCACCCTGGGCCCGACGGCGCTGCCGGAGCAGCCGGTCACGAACGTCAGCTGGTTC
The DNA here is from genome assembly GCA_003497545.1 of Arenimonas sp. Taxonomy (GTDB): domain Bacteria; phylum Pseudomonadota; class Gammaproteobacteria; order Xanthomonadales; family Xanthomonadaceae; genus Arenimonas. The sequence continues at coordinate 11,981 of DNNT01000314.1, forward strand.
GCCGCCCAAGCCTACTGCGAGGCCCAGGGCGCCCGCCTGCCCACCTGGTCCGAATGGGAATACGCCGCGGCCGCCGACGAAACGCGCGCCGACGCCCGCGCCGACCCCGCCTGGCGCGAACGCATCCTGGCCTGGTACTCGATGCCCTCGAACCGCCCGCTGGCGACCGTGGGACAGGGCCCGGCCGACCTTCACGGCGTGCGCGACCTGCACGGCCTGGTCTGGGAATGGGTCGAGGACTACAGCGCCATGCTGGTCTCGGCCGACAACCGCGACCAGGGCGACCCCGACAACCTCAAGTTCTGCGGCGCCGGCGCGCTTTCCATGGACGACCGCGAGAATTACGCCGTGCTGATGCGCGTGGCCATGCTCTCGGCCCTGCAGGCCGAAGACACCACCGCCAACCTGGGTTTCCGCTGCGCGCGGGACCTGCCGGGGAAGACCCCATGAAGCTCCGTCGCCTGCTGCTGGCCGCCCTGCTGGGCCTGGCCGCCCCCCTGCCCGCCACCGCGGCCAGCCCCGCCGCCGCCCTGCCCGGCGATTCCGCCTACCGCCTGGCCGACACCTACACCGACCAGGCCGGGCGCGGCTTCCAGCTCGCCGAAGGCCGCGGCCGGGTGCGGCTGGTGGCCATGTTCTACACCTCCTGCCGCTTCGTCTGCCCACTGATCATCGACAGCGCCAAGGGCGTGGAACACGCGCTCGCGCCGGCCGAACGCGCCCGCCTGGGCGTGCTGCTGGTCAGCCTGGACCCGGCCCGCGACGACGTGGCCGCCCTGCGCAGCGTCTTCGACAAGCGCCGTCTCGACCCGGCCCGCTGGACCCTGGCCCGCACCGAAGCGGCCGGCGTGCGCAAGCTGGCCGCCGTGCTGGGCGTGCGCTACCGCGCGCTGGCCGACGGCGAGTTCAACCACACCTCGGCGCTGGTACTGCTCGACCGCGACGGTCGCGTGCTGGCCCGAACCGAGAAGCTCGGCAGCGTGCCCGACCCGGCCTTCGTGGCCGCCGTGAAGGCCGCGCTGGCCGCGAAATAGTGGGGTAGATTGCCCGAAAGGGGGCCCGCCGCCTTGGGAGAGGCGCGCGGGCGATGTGAATTGACTAGGGTCAAGCAGGCCGCATTCCGGTCTGCCCATAATCGCCGGCACGTAAACGGGGACAACACCGATGACGCTCGACAATAAAGCAGAGACGTACAACGACAAGGTCGTACTGCAGTTCGCAGTGATGACCGTGGTCTGGGGCGTGGTGGGCATGCTGGTGGGGGTGATCATCGCCGCCCAGCTGTACTGGCCGGCCCTCAACTTCGACACCGCCTGGCTGAGCTTCGGCCGCCTGCGGCCGCTGCACACGAACGCGGTGATCTTCGCGTTTGGTGGCTGCGCGCTGTTCGCGACCAGCCTCTACGTGGTCCAGCGCACCAGCCACGTCAGGCTCATCAGCGACAAGCTGGCGGCCTTCGTGTTCTGGGGCTGGCAACTGGTCATCCTGGCCGCGGCCATCTCGCTGCCACTGGGCTACACCCAAGGCAAGGAATACGCCGAGCTGGCCTGGCCCATCGACGTGCTGATCGCGGTGGTGTGGGTGGCCTACGGCGTGCTGTTCTTCGGCACCATCGCCAAGCGCCGCGTGAAGCACATCTTCGTCGCGAACTGGTTCTACGGCGCCTACATCATCGCCGTGGCGCTGCTGCACATCGTCAACTCGCTGGCCATGCCGGCCAGCGCGATGCACAGCTACCCGGTCTACTCCGGCGCCGTCGACGCGATGGTGCAGTGGTGGTACGGCCACAACGCGGTGGGCTTCTTCCTGACCGCCGGCTTCCTGGGCATGATGTACTACTTCGTGCCGCGCCAGGCCGGCCGCCCGATCTACAGCTACCGGCTGTCCATCGTGCACTTCTGGGCCCTGATCGCCATCTACATGTGGGCGGGCCCGCACCACCTGCAGTACACGGCCATCCCCGACTGGGCCCAGAGCCTCGGCATGGTGTTCTCGCTGATCCTGCTGGCGCCCTCGTGGGGCGGCGCGATCAACGGCGTGATGACCCTCTCGGGCGCCTGGCACAAGCTGCGCACCGACCCGATCATCAAGTTCCTCGTGGTGGCCATCTCGTTCTACATGATGAGCACCTTCGAGGGCCCGATGATGTCGATCAAGACGGTCAACGCGCTCAGCCACTACACCGACTGGACCATCGGCCACGTGCACTCCGGCGCGCTGGGCTGGGTGGCGATGATCTCGATCGGCTCGATCTACATGCTGATCCCGCGCTGCCTGGGCCTGAAGGAAATGGCCAGCACGAAGATGATCGACCAGCACTTCTGGGTGCACACCATCGGCGTGGTGCTCTACACCGTGTCGATGTGGATCGCCGGCATCTACCAGGGCCTGATGGCGCGCGCCGCCAACGACGACGGCACGCTCACCTACGCCTTCTCCGAGATCGTCGAGTTCAACTACCCGTACTACCTGGTGCGCCTGATCGGTGGCGTGCTGGTGATCGCGGGCATGGGCCTGATGACGGTCAACACCATCCGCACCTTCAAGCTGGCGAAGGGCCGGGTCGATGCCCCGGTGCTGCCGCCGGCCGCCGAAGCCCACGCCTGAGGACCCCGACATGAGCCATCAGAAAATCGAAACCAATGTCGGCTGGATGGCGATCCTGATCGCCGTCGCCATCTCCTTCGGTGGCCTGGCCGAAATCATCCCGCTGATGTACCAGGCCGAGACCGTGCAGCCGCTGCCGGGCGTGAAGCCCTACGGCCCGCTGGAGCTGGCCGGGCGTGACATCTACGTCCGCGAGGGCTGCTACAACTGCCACTCGCAGATGNNCGCGTCGGCGGCCGCTACAGCGACGACTGGCACCGCGTGCACCTGATGAACCCGCGCGACGTGGTGCCGGTGTCGAACATGCCCGCCTACCCCTGGCTGGCCGAAACGCCGGTGGACCCGGCCGCGGTCGCCGCCAACATGCGCGCCCTCAAGCGCCTGGGCGACCCGTATACCGACGAGGAGATCGACGGCGCCGCCGCCGTGGTCACCGGCAAGTCCGAGCTGGACGCGCTGGTCGCCTATCTCCAGGGCCTCGGCAAGAACGCACCCAAGGGCTGAACCATGATCGCCGGAATCACCACCGCCATCCTGCTGGCCACCTTCCTTGGTGGCGTGGCCTGGGCCTTCAGCAAAAAGCGAAAGGCCGAGTTCGACGCCGCCGCCCGCCTTCCCCTTGAAGACCAGAGCGAGAACACCCCATGAATACCGGCTGGTCCCTTTACGTCATCATCCTGGTTGTCATCAACATCGTCGGCTGCGCCTGGCTGCTGTGGGTGACCTCCCGCCGCCGCGGCAACGACGGCAAGAACACCGCCGAAACCACCGGCCATGTCTGGGACGGCGACCTCACCGAGTACAACAAGCCGCTGCCGCGCTGGTGGATCAACCTGTTCTGGATCACCATCGTGTTCTCGATCGGCTACCTGGTCTGGTACCCGGGCTTCGGCAACTTCGCCGGCACCTCGGGCTGGACCTCGGCCAAGGAACACGACGCCGAGAAGGCCGAAGCCGATGCGCGCCTTGAGGAGGCCTACGGCCGCTTCGCCGGCATGGCCATCGACGAAGTCGCCAAGCACCCCGAGGCCGTGGCCTTCGGTGCCCGCCTGTTCGCGAACCACTGCGCCCAGTGCCACGGTTCCGACGCGCGTGGCGCCAAGGGCTTCCCCAACCTCACCGACAACGACTGGCTCTGGGGCGGCAGCCCCGACCAGATCCTGACGACCCTGCTGCAGGGCCGCCAGGCCGCGATGCCGCCGCTGGCCGCGGCGATCGGCGGCGACGTCGGCGTGACCGAGGTGGCGGCCTACGTGCAGAGCCTGTCGGGCATCAAGGCCGACCCGGCCCTGGCCGAGGCCGGCAAGGCCCGCTTCGCCGGCGTCTGCGCGGCCTGCCACGGCGTGGATGGCAAGGGCAACCCGATGCTGGGCGCGCCCAACCTCACCGACGACGTCTGGCTTTATGGCAGCGATTTCGCCACCATCAGCGAAGGTATCAACAAGGGCCGCCAGGGCATGATGCCGGCGCATGAACCGATCATCGGCGACACCCGCGTGCGCCTCGTCGGCGCCTACGTCTGGTCGCTNNGGGGCGATCCTCTGGCCCAGCTTCTTCGCCGCCGGCGTGGCCACGATGGTGTTCTTCGCCTTCGTGGACCCGCTGCTGCTGCGTGACATGACCTTCCCGGACATCGAAGTCAGCCGCGGCGTCGGTTACACGATCGGTTTCTTCATGTTCTGGGCCTGCACCGCCAGCAGCAGCCTGTTCACCTGGATCCTGC
>DNNT01000005.1 GCA_003497545.1 Arenimonas sp.
AAAATAATTTTTTAGGTCCGCAACGACCTTATTACCGAAGCCAACCAGACATTTTTCAACCTAAAAAAGATTGTGTGCCAACCCTTGGCACACAATCGTTCCCGCCTACTTGTTTTGCTTTCCGCTTTAATGGATGAAGAAAACTGAACGGGGTGCTGGAGAGGCGCAGAAACCCATCCCGTTCAGATGCCGGTCTCCTCTCCCTCCTCTCCAGCACCCCCTGTTCAAAAAAAAGGAGCATCCATGCGGCCGGACGCGATCGTCATCCACCACAGTCTTACGCCTGACGGGCTGACCGTCAGTTGGAATGCCATCCGGCGCTATCACACGTCATACCGGCTCGAAGGGCTCACGATCGATCCGGCACAGGTCAATGGGCTACTCGACGCCGGCATGCCGGTGCAGCGGCCCTGGACCGATATCGGATACCATTTCGGCATCGAGCTGGTGGACGCGCGTTATGAGATTTTGACCGGGCGCATGATGACCGAAACGGGCGCCCACTGCACCCAGCAGCGCATGAACCAGCGCGCGCTGGGTGTTTGTTTTGTAGGCAACTTCGACGAAACGCCGGTGCCGGTGCCCCAGTTGGCCGCGGGATTGAAGCTGGTGCGTTCGTTGATGGAAGTCTTCGGCATCACCCTCGGGCGGGTTTATGGGCACAGGGAGCTTGCGCCCTACAAGAGCTGTCCGGGCAGGAAGTTCGACCTGCGGCAGTTCCGCACGGATCTGCTGGGATAAGCACATTTTTACAGGAAAGGATCCGACGCATGAAAAAGATTTTATTGCTCGCCTGCATCGTAACGCTCGCGCTCTGCGCCGCAGCTCAAGCCGCGCAGGTGACGCTGGCCTGGGACGCCAACAACCCGGCGCCCACGGGGTATCGTCTTTTTCAACGGGTGGCGGGCGCCGGCTATGACTACGCCAAGCCCATTTGGACCGGGCCGCAAACGACCTGCACCGTCACGGTGCCGGACGGCGCGGAGTCCTACTTTGTGGTGCGCGCCTATGTCCAGGGCAGCGCGGCCAGCGAAGAGAGCGGCGACAGTAACGAGGTGTTTGCGCTGACCAAGCCGCCGGCGCCCAAAAACCTGCTGCTCCAGGCCATCGACCAACTGATCTTGGGCCTGCAAACGCTCAAACAATACGCCGATCAGGCGGTCCAGTAAGGTTACGCCATGCCCCCGACGCAAAAAGCCATCCTCTTTGCCCCTGAGCCATACTGGCGCCTTTCGGACGGACAACGCGCCACGGTGTGCAACGGGTGCGGATCGCCAGGCACGTGGTTTGTGCCCGACACGATCTATGGCCTGCGCGTGACTGCGGCGTGCGACATCCACGACTACATGTACTTTATCGGAGACGGCATCGAAGACAAGGATGCCGCCGACCGCGTGTTTTTGAACAACCTTCTGCGCCTGATCGCGGCGGGTACGCGCTGGGACTGGCTCAGGCGTCTGCGGGCCTTGCGCGCTCGGACCTATTACGCGGCGGTGTGCGCCTTCGGCGGGCCGGCTTTCTGGCACGGCAAAAACCTTCCGGAAGAGATGGGCGCGGCATAAAGCGAGGTGAGTATGGAAGTAAAACCGGCGATCAAAAGCAAGACCATCGATTTTAACGCCGTAATGCTGGCCGTGGCCGGCGTGTTGGCGGGCTTTGGGGTCGATGTGCCCGATTATGTGTACCAGGCGCTGCTGGCGGCCGTGCCGCTGGCCAACATCGTGCTGCGGTTCGTGACCAAGGGCGGAATCGCCATTATGGGCGGCAAGGCCACAAATTGATGGGGGGATGGCTTTTGGAGCAAGGCGTCGTCACGCTGACATCGATGATCGAGGTGCTCAAATATTACGGGCCGTATGGGTTGCTCTTGGTGATCTGGTGGCTGGATGCGCGCCGCTTCGATGCAATCCTGAAAGAGCACCGGGCCTATATGGATGAATTGCGCATGAATTACAACAACAACGTGAAGCTGGTGGAAGACTATTCGTGTGTCGCCAAAGATTTAAAGGACTTGGTGGTGCTCAACACCCAGGCCATGACCAACTTGACGCACGATATCCGCGAAAACCAATACTGCCCGCAGTTGCGCGTCCACAAACAGCGCGTGCAGGTGGCGACAGAGGGGAAAATATGAGCGAAGAGCGCCTCAAATTCCAGGGTCGGCTGCTGGAGAAGCAAAACGAGCGCGATCGGGTGGAACTGCGCATCAAGGGGCTGGTCAAATCGATCCGCGATTGCCTAGACCCATTCGCGCCCATCGAGGATTTGCAGGCTGAAATGGCCGCCCAGCAGTCGGTTGAGCTGGCCAACCTGCGCATCCATTGGAACGAACTGAGCCACGAAATCGTGGCCATCCGCAAAGCGTTGGGGATGTAAAGCCCATGCCCACCGAAATCTCCTGGGAAATCCGCGAGCGCGCCGAGGGGCTGTATATCATCGACGGCCTGACCTACGAGCAAACCGCCGCGCGGACCGGGGTTTCGGTAACCCAGTTGAAGCGCTGGGGCGCCGACGGAGGATGGGGCGAGAGGCGCGCAGAATACCGGCGCGAGCTTTCCGACATCCGGCGCGGCACGGTGCAGTTGCGGGCCAAACTTTTGCGCAAGGTGCTCGATTCGCCTGAGCCCGACCCCCAGGACGTGTATGCCTTTGCGCGCATCGAGCAGGTGGCGGCGGCCGCGGCGGCCAAAACGCAGCCGGAGGCCCCAGGGGCCGAGATCTGCGAGGGGGTCGAGCAACGGGCCATCCAGACGCCCGAAGATGCGGTGGCGGCCCTGGGCGAGGCCCTGCAAAAAAAAATCAACGGCATGCTCACATCTCCGGCCGGCGTGGATCTGGCCGGGATCAAAGAGGTGCGCCAGTGTCTGGAACTGATCGGGCAGATGCGGGCACAAATGGCGCCCGAGGAGACGGCGGACCCGTCCGACCGCGCCCTGGACGCTAAAACCATACGAAGTATTCGGGAGCAGTTGAGCCTGTGAACCAGCCACNNATGGTCCACCGGCTATGCGGCCGTCGAGCGCACGGCCCCCAAGGAGAACCGCAATGATCAGTGGGTGTCATCGCGCGACGATATTCAGGCACGGCTCTTCCTGGAAGACTGCAAGCGCTTTGCCGGCATCCTGAACGTGGCGGCCCGCGACCTGGGCGCGCTGGTCCTTGATGACGACAAGAAGATCTCGGCCTACGTGCTGCACTTTGCCAACGGCCGGCGGATCCACTCCATGAGCAGCAATCCGGATGCGCAGGCCGGCAAGCGCGGCGGGCGCGTGCTCGATGAATTCGCCCTGCACCCGGACCCGCGCAAACTATACTCCATCGCATATCCAGGCATTACCTGGGGCGGTCAGTTGGAGATCGTTTCCACCCATCGCGGAAGCGCCAATTTTTTCAACGAGCTGGTGGAAGATGTCAAGCACCGCGGCAATCCCAAGGGTTTTTCGCTGCACACGGTATCGCTGCAAAACGCCCTGGATCAGGGCTTTTTGTTCAAGTTGCAGCAGGCCCTTCCGGCCGGCGACGAGCGCCTGGCGATGGACGAAGGCGAATACTTCGACTTTATCAAGTCGGGCTGCGCCAGCGAAGAGATCTTCCTGCAAGAGTACATGTGTGTGCCGGCCGACGACGAAGGCGCCTTTTTGTCGTTCGATTTGATCGCCGGGTGCGAGTATCGCGGCGGCGAGGCCTGGCAGTTATTTGCCGACGGCATGCTGGCCGACGGACGCAAGCCCACCGAGCTTTATGTCGGCGTGGATGTGGGCCGCACCCGCGACTTGACCGTGATCTGGGTGATCGAGCGCATCGGCGCGATGCTCTTTACCCGGGCCGTGATCTGCCTGCAAAACATGACGTTTTCCGAGCAGGAAGCCCATCTTTACGAGATCATGGCCCTGCCGGCCGTGCGGCGCTGCTGCATTGATGACACGGGCCTGGGCATGCAGTTGGCCGAACGCGCCCAGGAAAAGTTCGGCACCTACCGCGTCGAGCCGGTGCGCTTTACGGCCAACGTCAAAGAGGCGCTGGCCTACCCGGTGCGCGCGGCCTTCGAGGATAAATCGATCCGGATCCCGCATGACGACAAGATCCGCGCCGACCTGCGCGCCATTCGCAAGACGACCACGGCGGCGGGCAATATCCGCTTTCTGGCCGAAAGCGGCCCGGACGGCCACAGCGACCGCTTCTGGGCGCTGGCCCTGGCCAAGCACGCGGCCGCCAACCCGGCCGTGGAGTATGCCTATCACCCCGTGCGCCGCGCCGGCCGCATGGATGCTGAAGACAACCGGCCGGTGAAGGTCACCGCCGGATTGGGACGCTGCGGAGGGCTTTGGTAATGGCGGACGTGACGCTGTACGACGCATACAACCGGCCCATCCGGCGCCAGGCGCTTACCCGCGAAATCGCAGGGGCTTCGATGACCGGCGTGCGCACGGTGTGGAACGAAACCGTGGCCAGCGGGCTGACGCCGACGGGCCTTGCGGCCCTGCTGCGCAGCGCGGCCGACGGCGATCACGACAGCTTTTTGACCCTGGCCGAAGAGATGGAAGAGCGCGACCTGCACTATGCCTGCGAGCTGGGCAAGCGCAAGCTGGCCGTATCGCGCCTGCCGATCACGGTCGAGGCCGCCAGCGACTCGGCCCGCGACACGGAGCTGGCCGAGGCCGTGCGCGCGATGACCAAAAAAGCCGGCTTTCGCTGGCTGCTAAAAGATTTGCTCGACGCACTGGGCAAGGGCTTTGCGGTTTGCGAAATCATGTGGGACCGCTCGGGCGCCCAGTGGATGCCGCGGGCCTATGAGCACCGAGATCCGCGCTGGTTTTGCTGGGACCGCGTCAGCCGGCGGCAGATCCGCCTGCGTGACGAGATCGACGCTTTTGACGGCATCGAGCTGGCCCCGTTCAAGTTCATTCGCCACACGCCGCGCATCAAGAGCGGCATCCCCATCCGCAGCGGATTTGCGCGCCTGGCGGCCTGGGCCTACATGTGCAAGGGCTACACGCTCAAAGACTGGCTGGCCTTTGCCGAAGTGTTCGGCATGCCGCTGCGTCTGGGAAAATACCTGCCCGGCGCCTCGACCGCCGATATCGATGTGCTCAAGCTGGCGGTGGCCAATCTGGGCACGGATGCCGCGGCGGTCTTTCCCCAGGGCATGGAGATCGAGCTGGTGGAGGCCACCAAAAGCGGCTCCACCGACTTTTTCGAGCGCCTGGCGCAGTACCTGGACAACCAGGTCACCAAGGGGCTTCTGGGCCAGACAGCCACCACCCAGGGCACCCCGGGAAAGCTGGGTAACGAAGAGGCCCAGAACGAGGTGCGCCACGATTTTCGCGACGACGACGCCGAGCAGCTCGAAGAGACGGTGCAGCGCGACCTGATTCAGCCGTTCATCGACCTGAACTTCGGCCCCCAGGAAAGCTATCCCCAGATCCAACTGCGCGCGCCGCAGCCCGAAGACATCGTGGCGCTGGCCGACGCTCTGGAAAAGTTGGTGCCGCTGGGCCTGCGCGTGGAGGCCTCCGTGATCCGCGACAAGCTGGGCCTGCCCGATCCGCCCGAAGGGGCCGAAGTGCTGGCACCGACGGCAGCCCCGGCCGCCCCTCCGGAAAAAGAGGCGTTGAACCGCGCGCTGAACCGGCAGGAAACGTTACTCGACGATATCGATCTGGCGGCCGACGAGGCCGCTGCCGAATGGCGCCCCATGCTGGCGCCGCTGATCGACCCGGTGCGCGCGGCGCTCGACGCCGCCGTGGACGCCGACGACTTTACCCGCCGGCTGGCCGACGTGGTCGCCGAGCAGGACCCTTCGGCCCTGGTGAATGCCCTGGCCCGGGCGTTGTTCCGCCAGCGCGGCATTGGGGAGGTCGGCGATGCGAATTAGCGGGCCGGGACCGATCCCCAAGGATGCCCTGCAATATTTCAGAGCCAAGATTGCAACGCCCGGCTTTGACTGGCGCGACATATGGCGCACCGAGCACGCCAGCGCCTTTACCGTGGCCAAGGCCACCCAGGCCGACGTGCTTACCAGCATCCGCGAGGCCCTGGACAAGGCCCTGGCCGAAGGGCGCACCTACCGCCAGTTTGCCGCCGAGTTGACGCCGACCCTGCAAGAGCTGGGCTGGTGGGGCGAGCAGATGATGGTCGATCCTGTGACCGGCAAAACCGTGGCCGCCAAGCTGGGCAGCCCGCGCCGGCTTAAAACGATCTTTCGGGCCAACCTGCGCACGGCGCGCGCCGCCGGCCAGTGGAACCGCGCCGAGCGAACCAAGGCCGCGCTGCCCTATTTGCTCTACGAGCTGGGGCCCAGCCGCGAGCACCGCGAAGAGCATGTGGCCTGGCACGGCACGCTGCTTCCTATCGACGATCCCTGGTGGGAAACCCACATGCCGCCCAACGGATGGGGCTGCAAGTGCCGCGTGCGGCAGGTCAGCCGCGCCGAAGCCGAGCGCATGCGCCAAGAGGGCGTCATGGCGCCCGGCCGTGCCCAGATCATCGACGCGCAAACGGGCCTGCCCACCGGCCAGCTCGAAAAGCGGCGCGTGCCGGTAAAGACCCAGGCGCCGCCCATCGTGCGCGTGCCCTGGGAAAACAAGCGCACCGGGCGCGTGGAAATGGTGCCAGCCGGCATCGATCCGGGCTGGGACAGCAACCCGGGAAAGACGCGGCTCCAAAATTTGGAGGCGCTTTTGAACGAAAAACTGGCCGCCCTGAGCCCCCAGGCCGAGGCCGCGGCCCGCAGCGATCTGGCTTTTTACCGAGGAGCATAAGGCATGCAGATCATCATCGTCGAAGACCGCCCGAAACTTTGCCAAGCCCTGAACCGCCTGACCGGCGACGAGCTGCTCGATGCCTTGAATTTCGAACTGCCGGCCGGCCCGGCGCCCGAGTGGCTGGAACTGATCCCGGCCGGCGTATCGGTGGTGGGCCGCGACGGCCGCAAGTGGCTCAACGACCGGCCGGCGGACATCATGGCAGCCTTTAACGCCGATGCCCGCGACCTGGTGATCGATACCGAGCACGCCACCCAGCTAAAGGCGCCCAACGGCGAGCCGGCCCCGGCGGCCGGGTGGATCAAGGCGCTGGAAACGCGCGAAAACGGCGCTATCTGGGGGCGCGCGGAGTGGACCCCGGGCGGCGCCCTGGCCGTGGCCAACCGCGAATATCGCTATATTTCGCCGGTCTTTACCTACGAAGAGCGCAGCGGGCGCATCGCCCAGCTCGTATCCATCGGCCTGACCAACCGGCCCAACCTGCGCCTTACGGCGCTCAATCAAATCGGGCGGGAATCCACCCGCTCACAGGAGGATGACATGCTCAAAAAACTGCTTTTGGCCCTCGGTCTGGCCGAGAACGCCACGGAAGAACAGGCCCTGAACGCCATCGGCTCCCTGCGCACCGATCTGGCCACGGCGCTCAACCGCGCCAAGACGCCGGATCTGCAATTGTTCGTGCCCCGCGCGGACTACGATCAGATGCAGACCCGCGCCATCAACGCCGAAAAGGCGTTGTCCGATCGCGCCCAGGCCGAGCTGGAGGCCGAAATCTCCCGCGAGATCGATGCGGCCCTGAAGGCCGGCAAGATCACCCCGGCCACCAAGGACTTTTACCTGGCCACCTGCCGCCAGCAGGGCGGCCTGGAGTCGTTCAAAAAGTTCGTGGCCAGCGCCCCGGTGATCGGCGACCCCAGCCAACTGGACCGCCAGCCGCCTGAGCAGGGCCTGGCGCTTAATGCCGACCAGACCAAGATCGCCCAGATGTTCGGCAACACGGCCGACGACCTGAAAAAATACGGCAAATAATCCCGCGCCAAACCAGCGCGGCGGACGCCGGCGGGACGGCGGTAAGAACGCAAAACAAGGAGAAAAAACATGGCATTAGCAGCGGATAAAGGCATCGAAAGAAAAGACGGCGTGGAGCTGCCCTTCCCGGTGGCCGGCGCCACGACCATTTACGGCGGCGGCCTGGTGGCCGTAAACGCGGCCGGCTACCTGCTGCCGGGCGCTGACACGGCCGGGCTGATCTTCCAGGGCATCGCCATCGAGCGCGTGGCCAACACCGGCGCCAACGGCGCCAAGCAGTGCGTGGTGCGCCGGCGCGGGCTCATTAAATGCGCCATCGCGGCCGCCGCCCAGGCCAATGTGGGCGATCATGTCTACCTGGTGGACGATGAGACGGTGGGACTGGTGGCCGACGTTTCCAACGCCATTTTCTGCGGCGTGATCGCCGGCTACATCGACGCCACGCACGTGTGGGTGGATATCGACCCGGCCATTTTGCAGGCCGACGTGGCGGCCCATATCGCCGACACCAGCAACGCCCACATGGCCGCGGCCATCGGCATCGCCGACGCCGGCAGCTTCACGGCCCAGTCCACGGTAGAGGCCGCGTTGCAGGAAATTTTTCCCAAAGCGCCCGTGGCCATCGCCGATCCCGGCGACGCCGGCGCCATTCCGGTGACGCGCAGCGGCTCGGTGGGTCTGACCAGCGGCGGCAGCGCCGAAACCCGCACCCTGGCCATCCCGGGCCTGGCCGGTATCACGCTGGCCATTTCCCACGCGGTGGACGGCGGCGGCGCCATCACCATCGCGGTGGCCTCGGCCATCAACCAGACCGGCAACAACCGCATCGCTTTGCAGGATGCCGGCGACACCATCGTGCTGGCGGCGGTGCTGGTCGGCGCGGTGCTGGCCTGGCGCGTGGTGGTCAACGACGGCTGCACCCTGAGCACCGTGTAACACAGGCTTTTAACGGCAACTTTTGCCAACCGGCAATACAACAGGAGGATGAACGATGATCGTCAATAAAGCCAATCTGGAAGCGGTCTTCCTGAACCTGAAGACCATCTTCAACAAGGCCTTCGAGGCCGCCCCTTCCCTCTGGGAAAAGACCACCATGCTGGTTCCCAGCGGCAGCAGCCAGAACAATTACAACTGGCTGAGCCAGTTCCCGCGCATGCGCAAGTGGATCGGCGACAAGGTCGTCAAACAGTTCGAGGCCTTCAAGTACGCCATCGTCAACGATGACTGGGAGGCCACCGTCGAGGTCAAGCGCAACGACATCGACGACGACACCCTGGGCATTTACGCCCCCCGGGCCCAGAGCGCCGGATACAGCGCCAAGCAGTTGCCCGACGAGATCGACGCCGACCTGAAAAACGACGCCTTCGCTGCTCTTTGCTACGATGGCCAGTACTTCTACGACACCGATCATCCGGTGGCCGGCGCCAGCGTCTCCAATACCGGCACGGCGGCGCTCTCCAACGCCACCCAGGCCGCCGCGGCGGCCAGCTACGGTGCGGCCCGCACCGCCATCATGGAGTTCAAAGACGATGAGGGCCGGCCCCTGGCGCTGGTGCCCGATGTCCTGGAAGTGCCGCCCGCCCTGGAGGCCGTCGGCCGCATGCTGCTGGAAAACGACAAGCTGGCCGACGACACCCCCAACCCCTACAAGGGAACGGCCAAGCTGCTGGTCAACCCGCGATTGACCTCGCGCACCGCCTGGTTCCTGCACGTGACCAGCATGCCGGTCAAGCCGTTCATCTACCAGGAGCGAAAAAAACCGGTATTCGTGCAGCAGACCATGCCCGACAGCGACGATGTCTTCATGCGCGCCACCTTCAAGTTCGGCGCCGAGGCGCGCTGCGCCGGCGGCTACGGCTTCTGGCAGATGAGCTATGGATCCACCGGGCTTGGTTAATCTTTAGACCGCACACGGGGCATCCCCAATCGCGATAAGCCCCCGGGCGCAATGGCCCGGGGGCCTTTCCAAAGGAGAACGCGCATGATCACCATCACCTCCCAGAAAGAAGGCTTCCGGCGCTGCGGCGTGGCCCACAGCGTGTCCCCCAAGCAGTATGCCGATAACCGCTTCAGCAAGGCCGAGCTGGCCGTATTGAAGGCCGAGCCCATGCTGAAGGTCACCGTTTCCACGGAAGAAAAACCGGGAGAAAAATCCGGAGAGAAAAGCAACGCCAACGGCAAGGCCAAAAAAGGCGCCAAGGAGTAATCGATGGCCTACGCCACCGCACAGGAATTAAGCGACCGGGTGGGCAGCGATGCCCTGGCCGCCGTGTCCGATAGAGACGGCGATGCCGTCATCGAAGACGAGGCGGTCACACACGCCCTGGACGATGCCAGCGCCGATATCGACAGCTACCTGGCCGCGCGCTACACGCTGCCGCTTGCGGCCGCTCCGGCGGCCGTCAAGCGCGTGTGCATCGACATCGCCATGTACCACCTGAGCGGCAACCGCACCACCGAAGAGGTGGAAAAGCGCTACAAGAACGCCATCGCCTGGCTGCGCGACATTGCAAAGGGCGTGGCCACCCTGGGCGACAGCCCGGCGGCGCCCTCGGGCGGCGGCGCAAGTTTCGCCGGCGGCGAGCGGCTCATGACGCGCACGGATTTAAAGGGGGGGTTTTAGCATGGCCGGTGCCGGCATCCACATCGATCTATCCGGAATCAAGGCCCTGGAGCGCCGCCTGGCCGCCCTGGGCGGTTTTGATGCCGGCGATCTGCTGGACGTGATCGGAGCGCAAGTCGAAAGCCAGGCCCGCCGGCGCATCTCCGAAGAAAAACAGGCGCCCGACGGCGCGGCCTGGCCGAACTGGTCTGAAGAATATGCCGCCACGCGCCACAGCGGCCACAGCCTGCTCGAAGGCGAAGGCGATTTGATCGGCTCGCTGGATCACGTGGTGTCGGGCAACGAAGTGGAGATCGGCAGCAACCTGATCTATGCCGCCACGCACCAGTTCGGCGACGAAGAGCGCAACATCCAGGCCCGTCCTTACCTGGGGCTTTCGGCGGGCGATGAGGCCGAGATCGAGCGCACCATCCTTGACTGGTTCAGGGAGATAGGAGTCGGCGCATGACGCTTCCCGCCATTCAACAAGCGATCGTTTCCGCCCTGTCGGCCGCCGGCCTGGGTGATCACGTCCAGAGCCACCCGGGCCGCATGTCGATCGACGACCTAAAACGCCTGGTGGTGCGCGGCCGCTCCACGGTGTGCGTGGGCTGCCTGGGCTTGCCGCGCATCGAATACACCTCGGTGGGCGTTGAGCTGGAGACCCATCTGGCCGCCTTCATCCTGGCCGTGGACGGCCAGGGGCTGCCGCGCGATGCCACCGCCATGACCCTGGCTGCCGCTGTCGGGCGCCTGGTGGTGAGCAACGTGTGGGGACGCGAGGATCTGGNNGGGCAGATTCCAGCAGCATAGACGACCTGCTGCGCGTGCTCGCGACCTGGGATCTGGACACGGAACAAGACGGTGAGCCCACGCCCACCGACACCATCGAACTGGAAGGAGGCTCTGTATGACCATTCCCACCCTGCACATCAAACCCGCGCCGGGCCTGATCGTGCGCGATCCGGCCACCGGAAATCCGCTGGCCGCGGAAGGCGAAAACAAGCCCGATACGACGTATTGGCGCCGGCGCCTGCGTGACGGGGATGCGCTCTTTGCATCGGTCAGCGAGCCGGCCCCAACCAAGGGAGGTAAAAGCAAATGACGATTTCCTTTAACACCATTCCGGGAAACCTGCGCGTGCCGCTGGCCTACGTGGAGTTCGACAACAGCCGGGCCGTGGTGGGCACGCCCGCCATGCAGTACCGCGTGCTCTTTATCGGCCAGAAGGTTGCGGCCGGCACGGCCACGGTCAACACGCTGCTGCGCGTGGCCACCACCGATGCGGCCGTGGTGCTGTTCGGCGCCGGTTCCATGCTGACCCGCATGATCGAGCAGTTCAAGGCCGCCAACCGGTACATCGACTGCTGGGCCATCGCCCTGGCCGACCATGCCTCGGGCGCGGCGGCGGCGGGCACCTTGACCCTCACCGGACCGGCCACGGCGGCCGGCACGCTGGCCCTTTACATCGGCGGAGATCGGGTACTGACCGCCATCACCTCCGGCATGACGGCGGCCCAGGCGGCCACGGCCGTGGCGGCTGCGGTCACGGCCGATACCACCTTGCCGGTCACGGCCTTGGCGGCCGATGCGGTGGTGACCTTTACCGCCAAACACGAAGGCCTGGTGGGCAACGACATCGACCTGCGCCTGAATTACTACTCGGAAGACGCGACCCCGGCCGGCATCGGCGCCACGCTGGTGGCCATGAGCACGGGCGCGAACAACCCGGACGTGGCCGACGCCATCACGGCGATGGGCGATCAGTGGTTCCAGGGCATCGTCATGCCCTACACCGATACGGCCAACATGACGGCCCTGGAGGCCGAACTGCTTTCGCGCTGGAGCGGCACGCGCCAGATCGGCGGCATCGCCTACTGCGCCTTCCGCGGCACGCACCTCAACGCGATAACCTTCGGCGACGGCCGCAACAGCCCGCTGGTGTGCTGTGTGGCCTGCGCCCAAACGCCCGACCCGCCCTACCTCTGGGCCGCGGCGGTGGCCTCCCAGGCCAGCTTGAGCCTTTCGATCGACCCGGCCCGGCCGATGCAGACCCTGCCTTTGACCGGCATTCTGCCGCCGCCCGAAACCAGCCGCTGGACCTCCGAAGAGCGCAACCTGCTGCTGTGGGACGGCATGGCCACCTGGTACGTGGACGCCGGCGGCGTGGTGCGCATCGAGCGGCTGATCACCATGTACCAGGAAAACGCCTACGGGCTGCCGGATCCCAGCTATCTGAACTTGACCACGCCGGCCACCCTGGAATACCTGCGCTACAGCCTGCGGGCGCGCATCACCCAAAAGTTTCCGCGCCACAAGCTGGCCGACGACGGCATCGACTACGGCCCGGGTCAGGCCATCGTGACGCCCAAGATCATCCGCGCCGAGCTGATCGCCCTGGCCGAAGAGTGGGCCAGCGCCGGGCTGATCGAGGATCTGGCCCAGTACCGCACCGACCTGGTGGTCGAGCGCAACGCCACGGATCGCGACCGGGTGGATGTGCTCTGCCCGCCCAACATCGTCAACCAGTTCCGCGTCTTCGCGGCCCAGGTGCAGTTCATCCTGTAGTCATTTGACCCGGCCACGCGCCGCTTAAGGAGAAGTAAAGATGCCTAAAGCCATCGGAATAGTGAAGATCAAGCTGGACGGATCGCTGCTGCACAGCAAGCCGGGTGCCAGCATCGACCCTGGTGGGCCGGTGCGCCAGGCGGTCGAGTCCGATCAGCCGGGCTTTTTCAGCGAGACCCGCCGCACCAGCCGCATCGAATGCGACCTGGTGGTGGACGCCGCTTTCAGCGCCGACGCCCTGCGCCGGGCCGACGATGTCACCGCCACCTTCGAAACCGATACCGGCCAGGTGTGGGTGGTCAACCATGCCTGGGTCGTCGAGCCGCCCGTGATCACCGGTGGCACCAACGGCGGCGCGCGCCTGATCCTCGAAGGACCGCCGGCACAGGAGATGAAATAAATGGAGCCCATCGTCATCACGCTGAAACATCCCATCGAGATCGGGGATGAAAAGGTAGAAAAGCTGACAATTAAGCGGCGCGCCACGGCCAAAGACCTGCGCTGCATGGACCAGGAAAAAGGTGAGATAGCCAAATCGGCTGCACTGCTGGCCCGCCTGGCCGAAGTGCCGGTCAGTTGGGTTGATCAGATGGACGCCGCCGACTTTACGGTGGCTGCGGAGGTGGTCGGCTCTTTTTTGTCCTGAGCCCATACCGCGAGGTGATGGCCGACCTGGCCTATGTGTTTCACTTTCAGCCAAGCGAGCTGTGGGGGATGGAGCTGGAAGAGCTTTTAATGTGGCATGAACAGGCGTTGAGAATCCATGAACAGCTTAAAAACTAACATCATCATCGAGCTGGTCAACCGAATATCGGACCCGCTGCGGCGCATCACGCGATCCTTCGAAGGGCTGCGGCGCGCGGCCGCGCCGGCGATGGGCGATGTCAATAAAAAGTCGAAAGCGCTGGCCGAAAGCGTAGGCTCCCTGGCCGGAAAGCTGACGATTTTGGGCGCGGCCGGTGTGTGGGGATTCAAGCGCCAATTCATTGATACGGCTTCCGAGTTCGAGCAGTTCACAGCGATACTCGAAACCGTGGAGGGCAGCAGCGACAAGGCCGCTAAATCGATGGCGTGGGTGAGCGATTTTGCCGCCAAGACGCCATACGAACTGGGCGAAGTGACGGATGCCTTTGTGAAGCTGCGGGCCTACGGCATGGAGCCGATGAACGGTCTACTCAAGGCTGTCGGAGATACCGCCTCAGCAATGGGAAAGCCTTTGATGCAGGGCGTGGAGGCCATCGCCGAGGCCGTCACCGGAGAATACGAGCGGCTCAAAGAGTTCGGCATCAAGGCGGAAACCAAAGGCAACCGGGTGCGTTTCAGCTACACGGATGCCGCCGGCAAGCAGCAGTACAAGACCGTCAACAAGAACAATCGCGCCATGATCCAGGGAACGCTGGAGGCCATTTGGAATGCGCGCTATGCCGGCGCAATGGAAAAGCAAAGCCGCACCTGGCGCGGCATGATCAGCAACCTTTCCGACCAGTGGACGCGCTTTAAAGTCAAGGTGATGCAGGCCGGCTTGTTTGACTGGATGAAGGGTAAGCTCACCGACCTGCTGGCGCTCGTTGACCGGATGGCCGCCGACGGCAGCCTGCAACGCTATGCAGAGATGTGGAGCAAGAAAATATTGTCGGGCATGAAGGAAGCCTGGCGCATGGGCGTTTACCTATGGGACGGGTTTAAAAAGGGCAAGGGCGCCCTGGATAAGCTGGCAGAAGCGTTGGGCGGCTATGACAATCTTTTGAAGGCTGTAGCCGCCACCATCGCGGTGAAGTTTTTGGTGCAGATTGGTTCGCTGGCCGTATCGCTGGTCAGTTTGGCGTCTACCGCCATACCGGCTGTCATCAGCGCCGTTAATAGCCTCACGGTGTCGGTTTCGGCCTTATGGGTTGCACTGGCGCCCGTGCTGGCCGGTCTGGCCATCGTAGCCGCGGCCAAGGTCGGTAGCGAGGCGGTGGGCAAGGCGATTTCCGAGCATCAAGTGGCCGGCATGAGCACGGATACCTTGAAGGCCATGCAGGCGCGCAACGATGTCATGGGCGGCGGGCCGCAAACCTACCAGAGCCGCATCATCAGAACCGAATTGGCGGCCCGCGAAGCAGAGCAGGAATTAAAAGCAAAGCTTGAAATCACAGTGAAAGACGACCGCTTAAAGATTACGCACCTGAGCAGCGACAAGCGATTCGATGTGGAAGCAGATACCGGCCGCCTGATGGTGGCACATTGAGGCTGATGTAGATGTCGATTTTCGAAGACTATCAAATAGGCTCTTTCCGCGGCATCGAGTTCCTCTGGTCCGAGGCCGACGGCGACCTGGGGCGGCGCGTCACGGTGCACGAATACCCGGGCCGCGATCTGCCCTATGTCGAGGATCTGGGCCGCCGGGCGCGCAGTTGGTCGATGGAGTTGATCGTGGCCGGACCAGCCTACCGGGCCGCCCGCGACCGCCTGGCCGAGGCCCTGGAGGCCCCGGGCCCCGGGGTTTTGATCCATCCCACCCACGGCGAGCTGAAAGTATCGGTTTATGAAGCGCGCGGACCGCGCGAAAGCACCCGCGAAGGCGGTATGGCGCGCTTTGCCGTGATCTTCATTCTTTCCGGGGAAAACCGCTACCCGGCGGCCGCCGCCGACGGCCGGCGCATCGTCTCGGACCGCTGCGAGGCGGCCGAAGCTGCGATGGGCGCCTGGGTCTCGGCGCGCCTGGCTCTGGCCGGGCCGAGCTTTATTTCCGCCGACGCAGTGGCCCAGGTGGAAAAGATGGCCGCCACGCTGCACAAGGCTGTGGTGGGGCTGCCCGAACTGGCCGGATCCACCGCCATCATGCAGGATATTCAGAGCCTTTCCACCAGCGCGGCTTCGCTGATCCGCGAGCCGATCGATTTGAGCGATTCGCTCAACACCATCCTCGGAGACATCGTGACCGCCGCCGAGCGGCCCCTGCTGGCCTTTGCGGCCCT